>JAGRMP010000571.1:0-552 GCA_020441225.1 Maritimibacter sp.
CGATGGTGGCGATCTCGGCCTCCGAAGGTGCATTGGCGATATCGCGGGGATGGGAACATGCCCCGCGCCTGGACCACCTCGAAGAACGACCGGCGGGGTCGTGCGATCACCAGCGGCAGCCCGAACGTGGTCTTCCGGATATGGCCGATCGTGCCGGGCCATTCCACGTCGCCGAGAGTGGCGTGGACGATGAGCAACTGGTCGCGCGGGATGCCAGCCTCGACCAGCCTGATCGTCATGGCCTGGCTGTCCTTGCCGCCGGAATGGTTGATCGCCACAAGGGCGCCGCGCTCGATCAGGTCGGAGATGTCATCCGGAATGCGCATCGGAGCCTCCGAACAAGGCGGTCCAATTGTCCCCGGCGGGCAATTGGTCCTGGCGTTTCAGGACGGCGAGACGGTTCATCAGATCCATGATGACCGGCGTGGTCGGGTGGTCAGCGCGATGGCCTCTCTGCGGCCGGGCGAGGCTGGGATGTCCATATTTGAGGAGGCGAAGCGCCGCTTCCAGCGATGGGACATGCGTTTCGCGGTCGATGAGGTCGCGGGGCAG
>JAGRMP010000571.1:619-1364 GCA_020441225.1 Maritimibacter sp.
GCATCGACCCATTCGCTGACGTCGGACCAGGTAAGCCGCGTACCGGGTGTTGTGTATTGATAATGTGTCATGGGAAGCCCCTCGTCCTTGCCGCTCAGATCATCCCGGCGATGACGAGGCCGGATTTCATGGAAGGGCGGCCGCAGACCTCGCAAAAGCCGGCGCGCTGATCCGGTTCGAGATCGGCGGTGTGGTCGCAATCGGGCGCCATGCAGATCGCGGGCACGACGCTGTCAAGCGCATGGTCTTCCAGGAAATCCGCGACCTCGGCATAACCTTCGGTCTCGGCGAGCGTGACCAGCTTGGGATGGGTGAGATTGAACATCGCTGTCGTCCTTCTGTCGGGGTGAAACGAAAAGAGGGGAGCCGCGCTGCCGCGGCTCCCCTCACGGGACCTGCCTCTTGCGGGCAGGGGACACGGGCCGGTCGGAGACACGCCGGCACCGCCCGTCAGGCCGTTTCTAGGGAGGAGGATCAGGCCTGCACGGGTGAAAGGCGTTTCGAGTTCTTGTCGTATCGTTTGTTCGCTGCCTCTCGCTTCGGTCGAACGCGAAAAACGATCATTGAATTTCGACTAGACTCGAAACGCCCGTGGCGCCCCGGTTCCCCGGGGCGCTAGCTCGGTGGAAGTCGTCGTGCGTCAGCCCACCAGGGCAAGGCCGGTGTTGTCCGACCGCTCCTGGCCGGCGCTCTCGACGAAGGGAATGATCGAGAAGGTCTGACCGCCCCGCTGCTCCTCGTTCTG
>JAGRMP010000571.1:1404-1734 GCA_020441225.1 Maritimibacter sp.
GGAGCGAGACGTAGTCGTTCCCGGTCCGGTTGCTCTTCGCCATCCAGGCAGAGCCGACGCGGATCGGGTGGCCGCGCGGCGAGCTGACTTCGATCCGGTAATCGGGATGGGTTTCTTCCGTCTTGAACTCGTTCTCGATCAGCATGAAGTCGAGATCGAACATCATGTTGGCGACGTAACCGGCGAAGGCGTTGTCGGCATCCATCGCGGTCAGCTCACCGGAGATCGAGCCGGACTTCATGGCACCGTTCGAGACCAGCGGGATGATTTCGAATTCACCCGTCATTGCCTCACGGGCTTCCTTCGTCTGCACGGCGTTGACACGAAACG
>JAGRMP010000572.1 GCA_020441225.1 Maritimibacter sp.
GGGCGGCCAGTGCGTCCGCACTGGGGCGCTCACCGCTGGCGACCAGCGTCCCGGCATCGGGGTCGTCCGCCAGAACGCGGTCCGCCTCGGCATGGCCCAGCTCGCGGACGAGAAGCCAGTAGGGGGCTTCTGCCACCATGCGCCGGGTGAGGGCGCGTGGCGGCTGGGTGACTGTCCCACCCGAGGGCCTGCGCCCGCCTGCGATGGCCGTGGCGCCCAGTGCAAAGACATCCTCGACAATCTTGAGGCGAATGCCATTGTCGCGCCCGTCGCCCTGGCCGATCTCCGAGAGGCGCATGACCACGTCCTCAAGCCCGAGACGGGAGGAGCGCAGGCGGATCACGTCGCCGGGGCCGAGGTTCGCGCCCTCGCGGTTCACCACGATCTCGCCGGTCAGCAGCGGCGCGGAGAGGGCGCGCAGGTCGCGCTCCGCCACGCGCACCGCGAGCCCCTGGTAGCGGATACCCGGATAATCGAGCGTGGTGGCGAGCACCTCGCCCATGGACTGCACGCGTGCGGTGTCCGTCACGGAGACCGCCCCGGTGTCGTCGGTCCAGGCATCGGTGAAGCGGACAGTCACCGAGTTCACCAGGTCCCCCGGCGCGCGCCGTCCCAGCCGACCCCAGTCGACGACATTGGTCTCGTCGAAGAGCGGCAGACTGGATGCAACGTAGTCGGCCCGGATCAGCTTCAGCTCCCAGAGCCCGGTGCGGCGATCGATGAAGAGCGTGGCATCGATGTGATCGAGGACGCTGCCGATGAACTCCTCGATGGAGCTGTCCTGCTGCCAGATCAGCGAGAGGCCGAAGCCTTCGGTGTGGAGGGCGTCGGCCGCAGCTGTGAAACTCGGTCCGATCTCGGCGCCGGAATAGCCGAGACCCCAGTCACGGTTGGTCAGGCATTCGCGGATGATATGGGCCGGGTTCATGTCCGGGCCGTTGCCGAAGGCGCCGCGCAGCGAGGCGACCAGCGCCTGGCTGTTGCCCGCCGGAATGACCGGGACGCCATCGACGGGCGTGTTGTCGATCCGCGCGGTGGCACTGGTGTCCGCGAGAGCGAGGTTGAAGCCGAAGATGTCAGAGGGCGGCAGCGTGCGAATGATGGCCAGCGCTGCATCGACCGAAGACGCAGGGGACGGCTCGCCATCGGTCACGAAGATCACGATCCGGCGCTTCGACCCGCCGCCCCCGAAGAAAGCCGCGGCCTGTACGAAGGCCGCGTCGAAGCTGGTGCCACCCGAGGTGCTGTTCGACAGGCCCAGCATCCAGGCCTCGAGGGCGGTATAGTCTGCGGGCCCCATGTTCCGCCGCTCGATTGCGCCGACAACCCCGGCGCTCCAGAGCACGATGCGGATGTCGTTCGACCGGTCGGGATCGACACTGGCGGCGATCTCGCGGAGCAGCGCCGCAACGCCCGCCTTCTGGGCGGCCATGCGGGATCCCGACATCGAGCCCGAAACATCGAGCGCGATGTAGATCGCCGCGTCCGAGATGTTGGCCTCAGGCACGATGGGTGCCTTCTCGGGATACCATTGCAGGACCCCGGCCTCCCCGGTCAGCACGCGCGTCACGCGCACGGCCCAGGGCTTCAGGTAGGGGTTGTTCCCGAGGTAGACCTGCCGCAGCACAAGACTGCAGAGCCCGCGCCAGGCGGGCACCGCCCCGCCCATGCGTGCGGCCAGATAGTCGTTCGCGCCTTGAGCGGGCCCGCCCATCAGCACATCGACATCGCCGACGATCCCGCCCTCGCGGCTCTCGCCGCCGAAGAGGTCGGGCTTGTCGATCCGGATGCGCCCGCCGCCCGCGCCGGCACTGCTGGCGGCAAGCGTGGCTTCCAATACCGTGACGGTCTGTGCGGCAAAGCTCAGCGCCTCGGGCAGCACGGTCCAGCGGGTCCGGCCCGTGACCGCATCGAAGGCCACGCCGCGCAGGGTCACGGTCTGGTCCGTGCCGTCGGCGAGGCGCAGGCGATAGTCCCGCCCGATGCGGATGCCGGCCAGCGTGCCGGGAAAGGAGACCGTCGCACCGGGATCTCCCGCCAGCGCAGGCGTGGCCGTCATGCCGGCGACAGCGCCGACCCGCACCTCGACCGCCGCACCGCCGCCGCCGGTGCCACTGCCGGTCAGGACTGACCAGGCGGTGCGGCGATCGACGAGGATCTCGCGGATGGCAT
>JAGRMP010000573.1 GCA_020441225.1 Maritimibacter sp.
AACATGGTCCCTACCCCTCCGGATAGATCTTGGATTTCATATGCGCGCGGGGGTCTTCGGTGGTGCGGCCCGGGCGGTCGCGGTAGGTCTGCTGGCTGTAGGCGAGCGTGTCGAAGTCGCGCCGGTAGGGCGGCATGTCGGTCCAGCCTTCGAGGATGAACTCTTCGTTGACGCGCGGGGAGCCGGGGAAATCGATCCCGAACATCTCGCGCAGCTCGCGCTGGTAGGTCGCGGCGGTGGGCCAGATATCGTGGATCGTCTCACCGACCGCCGTCTCGCGGTCGAGGAAGACCCGCAGGCCGAGGGTGAGATTGGCGGTGCGGTTGTTGAGCATGTAGGTGAGCTGGAAGCGGCCCTCCTCGATCCAGTCGACCGCGGTGAGCAGCACGAGATGGGTGAAGCCCTCGCGGTCGCGCAGCTCGAGAAGCAGCGACCGGAGCTGGTCGTTGTCGCGCAGGTCGACGAAGGTGAGACCCTCGCGCTGGAAGGTCGGCGCGGCGAGCTTGTAGCGCTTCGTCAGTCGTTGGATCAGGTCTTTCATTTCGTCCGCTCCCCTCACCAGTTGTAATCCGGCATGTCCCAGTCCTTGATCACGGACTTCTGGTTCGCCTTGTACCAGTCGAAGTTTTCGGCGTATCTGTTCGCCCCCTCGCCCTCGCCTTTGCGGATGATCTTCTTGAGATCCATGAAGCCCGCGAGCAGCGCTTCCGGGCGGGGCATGCAGCCGGCGATGTAAAGGTCCACGGGCAGGTAATCGTCGAGCCGCTTGATCGTGTTGTAGCTGTCCCAGTACATGCCGCCGTTGATCGTGCAGGAGCCCAAGCCGACCACGTATTTGGGCGACGGCATCTGCTCGTAGGCGCGGATCGCGCGTTTGAGGGTTTTCACCGAGAGGTAGCCGGAGATGACCAGGAGGTTGGCCTGCCGCGGCGTCGGGCGCCACTGGATACCGTAGCGGTAGGCGTCGAACCGCGGCGTCATCAGCGGCCGCATCTCGATGGCGCCGCAGCCGGTGCCGAAACCGAGGATCCAGAGGCTGTGGGCCCGCGCCCAGTTGTAGAAGTCTTCCACGATCTTGAAGTAGGACTTGGCGTGGACCTTGGGCGGCTCCTGGCAGAAGTAATCCTGAAGCGGGTCGATATCGATCACCTGGCCGTCGGGGGCGGTGACCTGGTGGGGGCGCATTTCCTCGCGCAGGGGGAACTCGGTCTCGGTGTCCTTCCTGAAGGACTTGTCCATATCTTTCATGTCGTTACACCGCCAGGATTGCGAGGATGCCGACCGGCAGGCCCCATTTGAGGAAGAAACGGATGCTCTGTTCGACCCGGAAGCGCGGGAAGACCACGCCGATGAACACGGTCACGAAGTAGAGCGCGAAAACCTTGACCGCGAAGGTACCCCAGTTGGTGGCCCCGCCGAAAAACAGGTTCATGTAGATGATCGTCTTGGCGATCGGGAAGATGACCCGGTTGGTCTGCATCAGCGCGAGGTAGGCCGAATGGTACTCGGTCGGCGGGCCGATCGGGATTTCCTGCGGCGCGAGCACCACGTCGAAGGGCGAGCGCATCATCGTGCCGACATAGCCGAACATCGCCGCCGCGACCGCGAGCGGGTTGGTGAACAGGGTCCAGTTGAACAGCCCGCCCTGCTGGGCGGCGACGATCTCGGTGATGTTGAGGGTCTGGTACTGGAGCGAGATCGAGAACACCGCGAGCGCCATGGGCAGTTCGGCGGCGGTGACCTGGGCGAGGCCGCGGCTGACGCCGATGGCGGAATGCGGATGCCCGCTCTCGCCCGCGCCGAGCGCCATGCCGAGGGTGCCGAAGAAGATGAAGTAGAGCGCGAGGATGAGGTCACCGGAATAGGAGAAATTCTGGTGCATCACCGAGCCGTAGATCGTCGGCACGAAGAGGATGAGGCCGAGCCCCCCGGTGAGCCGGAAGACCGGGCCGAGGTAGTACATCACGCCATGGG
>JAGRMP010000574.1 GCA_020441225.1 Maritimibacter sp.
TGTCTTGGGCGCGGCTATAGAGGCAATCGGCCAACATGGCAAGGGCGAAGCGCGTGTTGCGCGGGTGCCCGCCGGGGGCCTGAGCCGGTCGAATGCGGGTGGCGAAGGGGCGGCCGGGTCGGGACGGCGGCGGGGTGCACCTGACCGCCGCCGTCCCGTATCGCCGGTCGCCCGGGTTCAGAAGGCGAGCCGGAAGTATTCGGCCTCGAAATTGTGCTCCATGCCCTTGCCGCCGCAAAAGCCCATCGTCGCGCCCGAGCTGCCCTCGACCCGGCCGCCCGAGACGATCGACGCGCCCTCGATCCCGTCGGCCTCGGCCTCGAAGGAGATGTCGCCCACGGCGAGGATCTGGCCGCCGTACATGCTGAGCTGCGCCGGGATCGAGACCCCGCCGCGGGTCACGAGCTGGGCGTCGCCGCCTGACGCGCAATGGTCATCATCGCCGATCTGCAGGCCGGAGGCGGTATTGAAAGACTTGTCCGAAGTGCTCTCGTTCACGATCACCGTGTCGCGCAGGATCACCCCTTCGCCGAACTTCATCTCGCAATTCGTCCAGATCACCACCTTCGACAGCTCGGTGCCGGCATGGATCGAGGTCTTCTGTTCCGGCGAGTTGCAGTAGATCGTGTGGATCCGCCCTTCCTCGAAAGCGTCACCGTCGAGCTTGTCGTTCCGGCCCAGCGGAATCGCGACCGCGCTTTCGATGTAATCGGGGTAATAGGACGAAGTTGGATCCTGGACGCCCGCAATGATCGCGTCGATGCGCGAGACGATGCGCAGGAAATACGAGCCGTCGCGCAGGGCCTCCGGCAGCCCGTCGTTGGACTCCATCCCGCTGGCCGGCAGGTCGATCTCGCGCCGGTCGGGCATCGAGACGATGGTGCGCTCTTCGAACGTGTTGCCGCTCGACAGCGTCGCGTGGTCGTTGGAATGCACGCAAAAGCCGCTGGTGAACAGATTGCCCGACTGCAGAACCACCTCTTCCTCGCCGACGATCCCCTCTTCGAGGCAGGTCGGCCGATAGGTTTCGAACACGGTCATCCCGCGGATGTTGAGCCCGTCGACACCGGCGAAACGCAACAGGTACGTGCCGACCGAATTGTGGCGTTCCTGGGCGCGGGCGGTCGAGACCATCACCGCGTCGAAGGCATATTCGTCGGGTTCGAACTTCTCCGCCTCGGCGTCCCAGTGACCGAAGATGATGTCGTCCTCGATCAGCGCGTCGCCGTATTTCGCCCGGGGCAGATGGACATTGGCCACTTCGAGCGCCGTCGCCTTGGCGACGGACGGGCTATTGAACTCGCGCGCCACCAGCGCCGCATGCGCAGCGGCGTCGCCGGCAACCTGCAAGGCCGTGCGCACGCGGTAGGCATTGGCGACGTCGAGGGCCAGGCCGGCAACCGAGAGGCTGGCGGTCAGCAGGAAGAGACCGAAGATGGTGGCCGCGCCATCCTGGGCCTGCGCGAAGGACTGCGCGGGCCAGGCGTTCCGCCGGTGCAAGCGCTGCATCACGCACCCCAGTTCTCGATCAGATGCTCAGAGTTCACCGTGATTTCGAGATCGTTGAACTGCTTGAAGAAGCCGAGGATCTGGAAATCGCGCGCCGGGTAGGTCACGGTGGTCGTGATCACGCCCGCGGTGATGGTCGAGGTCGCGTTGGCGGTGGCCGAGGCGTTGTGCAGGCGGGCCTCGATATAGTCTTCGGCTTCGGCAGAGGTCCGGAAACGACCGATCGAAGCATTGCGATTTGCGTCCTGGACGATGCGCAGAACCTCGCTCTGGCTATGGAAGATCATGCTTACGTCAACGGTGAGGCCGAAGGCCATCAGCACCATCGGCAGCCAGATCACGAATTCGACAGTCGAGCTTCCCGACGTGTCATGGGCGAAACGGTTCAGCAGGCGGTTCATCTTGTATCCCATGTTCTCACCTTTTTGCCGCCCCCCGGGCGGGCCGCACCACGATACTGACAAAGTCACATCCCCATACTGCCACTATTGCGCCAAATCGGGCTGGAATTGGGCGCAATCGCGGCCAGCCCACGACATTCCCCGCGACTTTGTGCAAGGGGACCGAAAACGCTCCGTTTCGATCCCCGGCGCGGCGCGCCCGGCCCGGACCGGCAGCCGCCGCTGCCGCTGGATCGATCCGGAACGGCTGTCGCGCGCGGCACAAACCGGGTATCGAGGAGCGCACCACCGCAGAGGGAGACCGCAGCCATGATCCTCAGCGACGCCATCGGCCGGCTCGGCACCGAATCGGCCTTCGAGGTCCTGGCGCGGGCCGGGGCGCTCGCCGCCCAGGGGCGCGACATCATCAACCTCGGGATCGGCCAGCCCGATTTCCGCACCCCCGACCATATCGTCGAGGCGGGGGTGAAGGCGCTCTGCGACGGCCACCACGGCTACACGCCTGCCAATGGCCTGCCTGCCCTGCGCGAGGCGGTGGCGGCCGATCTCTTCCGCCGCCACGGGGTTGCGGTCGATCCGGGCCATGTCGTCGTGGTGCCCGGCGGCAAGCCGACGATGTTCTTCGCCGTCCTGATGTTCGGCCAGCCCGGGGCCGAGATCCTGTACCCCGACCCCGGCTTTCCGATCTACGAAAGCGTCATCCGCTTCACCGGCGCCACCCCGGTGCCGATCGCGCTCGGCGAAGAGACCGGATTTGCCTTTTCCGCGCAGGCGGTGCTCGACCAGATCACCGAGCGCACGAGGCTCCTCATCGTCAACTCGCCCGCCAACCCCACGGGCGGCGTGACCCCCAGGGCCGAGATCGACGCGCTGGTCGCCGGGCTCGCGGCGCACCCGCAGGTGGCGGTGCTGTCGGACGAGATCTATTCCCAGATGCTCTACGGCGGGCGGACCCATGTCTCGCTCCTGCAGTACCCGGAGATCCGCGACCGGGTGATCCTGCTCGACGGCTGGTC
>JAGRMP010000575.1 GCA_020441225.1 Maritimibacter sp.
CTCCACGGCAAACGCCGCCTCCAGCCCCTGCCCGATCTGCTCCGCGCCGCAGGCTTTCATCGCCTCGATCGCACCCCGCGACCCGCTCAGCGAAAACTGCGCGATCTGCGCCCCGTCGCGGCCGTTGAGCCCGGCGAAGCTCGACGAGGCGAGCGCCTCGGCAAAGGCGAGGAACCCCGCGTCGCCGGTCCAGTCGATCCCGACCGCCGGGCCCGCACCCGTCCCGGGAAGCACCCAGCGCTCCGCGCCGATGACAAACCTCACCCGCAGCGGCGCCGCGCCCAGCGCCCAGGCACCGTTCTCAAGCGTCATCCCCGCTTCGACCCCGCCCGCGCCATCGGGCGTGACGGTGAGGCTCAGCTCGGTCCCCTCGGCGCTGACGGTGCTGGCGGTACAGGCGAAGAGCATCGTGTCGCCATCCGCCGCGACGGCGGTGCTGTTGAACACCCAGGCGCCCGATTGTTCGTATTGCGCCGCCACCGCCGGCACAGCGCCGAAAGCCGCCAGAGAAACCGCCGCCAGAAGCGAGATCCGGATCCCCATGAACACCTCCAGAAATTCCAAAAATCCGCGCCCAGTGTGGCGATGACCCGGGCGGGAGTAAGCCGGAAAGGCGACGATCCAAAGGCGAATTCCCGGCTTGACCGGACCCGCCCGCTTGGCGACGATCTGCCGGACGCTTTCCCGGGAGGTGACATGGCGGGATATTCCAACACGCCGCTCGACAAGAAGCTCGGGCTCGCCCATGGCCAGCGCGCGGGCTGGGTCGGCCTGCCCCGGCAGCTCGGCGGGCTTGCGCTGAGCTACCGTTTCGCCCGCGCCGAACTGGTCTCGCGCGCCCGCGATCTGACCCAACGCCCCTTCGACATGATCCATGTCTTCACCGCCAGCCGGTCGGTGCTGGAAGCGGATCTGAAGGAAGCGCTCGACCGCCTCGACCCGGCAGGCATGATCTGGGTGAGCTGGCCGAAAAAGGCCGCGAAGGTCCCCACCGACGTGACCGAGGACGTGATCCGGGGCCTTGCCCTCGCCGGGCCGCTGGTCGACGTCAAGGTCTGCGCCGTCGACGAGGTCTGGTCGGGGCTCAAACTGGTGATCCGAAAGGAATTGCGCGGTACGCCCGCCCCCGAGGCCTGACGGCAGAACGGTTTTCTGAAAACCGTTCCCAAGTCTTTTCACAAAAGACTTGCCGCTACTCCCGCCCGCGCAGCACCCGGCTCGGGCTCGTGGACAGCGGTCGCCAGGCGAAAGCCAGCCCCGCCGCCACGGTCAGCACGACGCCGCCCGCGACGATCACCAGCGCAGAGCCCGGGTCGAAGACGAACGGGGTTTCCATCACGTAATGCGACACCGCCCAGCCCGCGGCACCGCCCGCCGCCACCGCCATCAGCCCTGCCGCCGCCCCGAGCAGCCCCGAGCGCAGCGCGAAATTGGCCAGCACCCAGCCCCTGGACGCGCCCAGCGTCTTCAGCACCGCCGCCTCGTAGGTCCGCGCGCGCTCGCCCGCCGCCGCCGCGCCGATCAGCACCACCGCCCCGGTCACGAGCGTGATGAGCGCGCCATAGGTGATCGCCGCCGCCACCTTGCCCATGAGCCCGGTCACCTGGTCGATGGCGTCGCGCACCGAGATCACCGTGATATTGGGCCAGCTCCGCCCGAGATCGCGCATCAACGCGCCCTCCGCTGCCTGGTCGGCATAGATCGTCGCGATCCAGCTGTGCGGCGCACCGGCGAGCGCCGAGGGATTCATCGCGATGGTGAAGCCCATCCCGGCGGTCGAGAAATCGACCTCGCGGAAGCTCGCGACCGTGCCTTCGATCTCGCGGCCGAGGATGTTGAGCGTCATTGCGTCGCCGATCTTCAGCCCGATTTCCGCCGCCTCCTCGGCCGAGAAACTGATGAGCGGCGGCCCGGCGTAGTCTTCGGGCCACCACTCGCCCGCGGTGAGCGTGGTCCGCTCCGGCAGCAGGGCCGAATAGGTCACGCCCCGGTCGCCCCGCACCACCCAGTGATCGCCCGCGACTTCTTGCGCCGGACGCCCGTCGATCTCGGTGATCATCCCGCGCAACATCGGCGCGCGGTCCATCTTGGTCACCCCCGGATCGCCCTCGATCCGGGCGGTAAAGGCGTCGATCTGGTCGGGCTGGATGTCGACCACGAAGAAACTCGGCGCCACCGCGGGCAGCTCGCGGGCGATCGCGCCGCGCAGGTTGGTGTCGATCTGCCCGACCGCGGCGAGCACCGTGAGCCCGAGCCCAAGCGACACCACCACTGCGGCGGCCTCGCCCCCCGGTCCGCCCACCGAGGCGAGCGCCATGCGCAGCGCCGGACGTCCGCGGAGGCGCCGCGCCCCCGCCGCCCGGGCCGCCATCACCCGCACCAGCCAACCGAGCGCGACCAGCATGAGGAAGGCGGCCAGGATGCCCCCCGCGACGCCCAGCGTGATCCGGGGCGTGCCCGAGAACAGCACCGCCGCCGCCACCAGAACCGCGAGCAGCGCCGCGGTCCAGACCAGCGTCGCCCGCCGGGGCCAGGCCCGCGCGCCCGTGGCCGCATCGCGGTACAGCGCGGCGGCGCGGATGTCCTGGGTGGTCGCAAGCGGCCAGAGCGAGAACAGCGCCGCCGCCAGCGCGCCGTAGAGCACCGCCTCGAGGAGCGGGCCCGGATGCAGCCCGATGTCCACCGGCACCGGCAGCGCGGCGGTCAGGAGCGGCGCGAAGACCATGGGCAGCCCGGCGCCCAGCACCAGCCCGATTGCGATCCCGACCAGCGTCAGGAACCCGATCTGCAACCCGTAGATGGCAAAGACCGTCCGCCGGTCGGCGCCCAGCACCTTGAGCGTCGCGATGGTCGTGGTCTTTTCGCCCAGATAGGCCCGCACCGCCGCCGAGATCCCGACGCCGCCCACGGCGAGCCCCGCGAGCCCCACGAGCACGAGAAACCGCCCGAGCCGCTCGACCGCATGGGTCACGCCGGGCGTGCCGTTGCGGGTGTCGCGCCAGCGCGGCCCGCCCGCGCCCAGCGCCGTCTCCAGCTCCGCCTCGGCCTCGGCAAGATCGGTGCCGTCGGGCAGATCCAGCCGGTAGAGCGCGTTGAACAACGTGCCTTCGCGAATGAGCCCCGACGCCGCCAGATCCGCCGTGCGCACCAGCATCGGCGGGCCGAAGCCGAAGCCGGCGCTGGCATTGTCGGGCACCGAGACCAGCGCCGCCATCGCGACGAAATCCTGATCGCCGAGCCGAAAGACGTCGCCGGGCGCGAGCGCCAACCGCTCCATGAGCAGCGGGCTCAGCGCCGCGCCGGGCAGACCCTCCACCCCCGCGAACATCGCCTCCAAAGGCATCGGCGGGTCGAGCTCCGGCGCGCCCAATAGCGGCCAGGCATCGTCCACCGCCTTCACCTGGGTGAGCGCGCGGTCCTCGCCGTCCAGGGTCTGCGCCATCGAGCGGAAGTCGATCACCTCCGAGACCCGGCTCGCGATCCCGTCCAGATAGCCCAGCTCCGCCGCGCTCGCGCGCCGATAGGTAAACTCCACCTGCGCATCGCCGCCCAGCAACACCGAGCCTTCGCGCGCAAGCCCCGCCTCGATGCTGGCCCGCACCGAACCGACCGCCGCAATCGCCGCCACGCCGAGCGCGAGACAGGCGAGGAAGATGCGAAAGCCCTTCATCCCGCCGCCCAGCTCGCGCCAGGCGATCCGCGCTGCCACCGGCCAGCTCATGCGTCGATCCGTCCGTCATGCAACCGCAACACCTGGTCGCAACGCCCGGCGAGCTCCGGCGCATGCGTCACCAGCACCAGCGTCGCCCCGTGACGGTCGCGCAACCCGAACAGCAGCTCCATGATTGTGTTGCCGGTCGCCCCGTCGAGATTGCCCGTGGGCTCGTCGGCCAGCAGCACCTCGGGGCGCACCACGGCAGCCCGCGCCAGCGCCACCCGCTGCTGCTCGCCCCCGGACATCTGGGCCGGGAAATGGTCCATCCGCGCGCCCAGCCCCACCGCCGCGAGCTCCTCGGCGGCGCGTTCGAACGCGTCCCTCGCGCCCGCCAGCTCGAGGGGGGTTGCCACGTTCTGCAGGGCCGTCATGGTGGGGATCAGGTGGAAGGATTGGAACACCACCCCCATATGATCCCTGCGGAACCGCGCCAGCGCATCCTCGCCCATCGTGGTCAGGTCGTGGCCCAACGCGGTGACCCGGCCCCCGGTGGCGCGTTCGAGCCCGCCCATCAGCATGAGGAGAGACGATTTGCCCGATCCCGACGGCCCCGTGAGCCCCAAGGTCTCGCCGCGTTCGACGGTGAGGTCGATCCCCTTCAGGATCTCCACCGGACCGGCATTGCCCATCAGGGTGAGGCGCGCATCCTCAAGCGCCAGGATCGTCTCGGCCATCGGCAAACCTTTCCGTGTACTCCTGTCCCGATATGGGCTCTGGCGCTCGCGAATAAAGGCAGGTGCCGCGCTCATTTTCATGACATTCCCGGCATTTGCCGAACCGGTGACGCTGCTCGCGCTCGGCGACAGCCTCACCCAGGGCTACGGCTTGCCCGCCGATCGGGGCTTCGTGCCGCAGCTCCAGAGCTGGCTCACCGACCACGACGCCGAGGTCACGGTGATCAACGGCGGCGTCTCGGGCGACACCTCGGCGGGCGGCGCCTCGCGCATCGGCTGGGCGCTCGACCCGGCAATCGACGCGGTGATGGTCACCCTCGGCGGCAACGATCTCCTGCGCGGGATCGACCCGGCCGAGACCCGCGCCAATCTCGATACGATCCTCGCCACGGTTCAGGACAAGGGCCTGCCGGTCCTGCTCGTCGGTATGAATGCGCTCGGCAATTACGGCGCCAGCTATGCTGACGAATTCAACGCGATCTACCCGGGCCTTGCCGGCGCCCGTGACGTGCCGCTGTTTCCAAACTTCATGGCCGGGCTCGAAGCGCTCGGCGACCGGCAGAAAGTGCTGGCCGACTACCTGCAGCCCGACGCGGTGCATCCCAATGCGGACGGCGTCGCCCTGATCGTCGACGCGATCGGACCCGCCGTGCTCGAGCTGGTCCACGCCGCCGAATAGCACCGCGCCCGGGGTCCGTTCGGACCGCAGCAGACAGCCCGCCGCGGCCCGGGTCGGCGGCGGCCAAGGGTGAGTCGCCCCCGTCTGGCGCATCATGGTTAACGATCTGTGCAATTTGCACCGATTGTCCCTGTGTCGGCAACAAGCCGCCAGTTCCTGTCCGACTGTCTGCAGGTTTGCACCGACGCACTATCCCTTTTGACAGGTGTCGTTTCGCGGTGTTTGCTGGCAAGTCAAACTGCCGATGGACGAGCGCCGTCCGGGCAATTGTTTGTTGGGGGTAAACATTTGAGGGTACTGGTGGCTGCCAATCCCAGGCTGGGGGGCAGGCTTGAAACGACATTGCAGGCAGCCGGGGTGACATGCGATCTGGTCACCGATGCCGCGACCGCAATCGAACGGTTGCGCGTGGCCGGTGGGATCGCCCTCATCGACTACGACATGGCCGGCCTCGGAGGCACCCGCGCGGTGCAGCTCGCGCGGTCGCTGCTGGGCGACCATCCGCTCGGCGTGGTCTACGGGCTGGCGGCGCCGTCGATGGCGTCACGGGTGCTTTCGGCCGGGGCGACCGGCGTGCTGTCCGACGCGCTCGATCCCGAATCCATGCGCTCGGCGCTCGCGCTGCTCGCCAAGGGCGCGCGGTTCGCCATCTTCGGCAGCACCGCGACATTCGTGCCTTTCAACGCCGGCAAGGCGCTCACCGACCGCGAAATCCAGGTGCTGCACGGGGTCTGCGACGGTCTCCAGAACAAGGAGATCGCGCACCGATTCTCGATCAGCGAAGTGACGGTGAAAATGCATGTGCGCGCGGCCATCCGCAAACTCGGCGCGCGCAACCGCACCCAGGCGGCGATGATCGCCCGCGATCTCGGGATCGCCTGACCCGGGGTTGACCCCGGCCCTCGCGGCCCCCGCCGCGCTCCAGCTCAATCCCCCGGCGGCGCGTCGTCCCAACGATCCGACAGGATGCGCTGCGCATCGCCGTCCGGATCGTCATACTGGTGCGACTTCAGCGACCAGAAGAAAAACCCGAGCCCGACGCCACCCAGCAGCAGCGAGATCGGGATGAGGTAGACCAGGACGTTCATTTCAGCCCCTTCAGCCGCAGCGCGTTGAGCGAGACGGTGATCGACGAGGCCGACATCGCCAGCGCCGCGGCGAGCGGGGTTGCGAGCCCGACCAGCGCGATGGGAATGGCGATGGCGTTGTACCCCGCCGCGATGGCGAAGTTTTCCTTGATCCGGCGGGTGGCCGAGCGCGACAGCGCCACCGCGCCGCCGATCGGCTCAAGCGAGCGGCCGAGCAGCACGATGTCCGAGACCACCCGCGTCGCCTCCAGCGCCGTCGCGGGGCTGATCGAGACATGCGCGGCCGCCAGCGCGGCGGTGTCGTTCAGCCCGTCGCCCACCATCAGCACCTGCGCGCCACCGGCCCGCAGCGCCTCGATGGCCGCCACCTTGTCGGCCGGCAGCATGCCCGAACGGTAATCCTCGATCCCCAGCCGGAAGGCCACGTCCTGCACCGCCGCGGGCGCGTCGCCCGAAATGAGCGTCACCTTCATCCCCTGGGCCTTCAAGGCCGCCACCGCCTCGGCCGCGCCGTCACGCAGATTGTCGGTGAAGGTGAAGGCCACCGCCGGCCGCTTGCCGACCTTGAGATAGGTCGCGGTCCGGTCGAGCCCGCGCGCGCCCAGCCATTCGGCCCGGCCCAGCCGCACCTCCTGGCCCTCCCAGGTGGCCTCGATCCCGTGCCCCGGCGTCTCGCGCACTTCGGTGATGACCATGGGCCTGAGCCCTGCCTCACCCGCTGCCGCGGCAATCGCCTGCGCGAGCGGATGCGACGAGCCCTGCGCCAGCGCATAGGCGAGCGAGAGATCGGCGTCGCTGTGGTCGCCCATGTTGTCGAGCACGGGCTTGCCTTCGGTGAGCGTGCCGGTCTTGTCGAAGACCGCATGGGTCACCTGCGCCAGCCGTTCCGTCGCGGTCGATGACTTCAAAAGCATCCCCTGGCGGAACAGCCGTCCCGAGGCGGCGGTGGTCACCGCCGGCACCGCGAGGCCGAGCGCACAGGGGCAGGTGATGATCAGCACCGCGACCGCGATGTTGAGCGACAGCCGCACGTCCCAGCCCGAGATCGCCATCCACACCGCAAAGGCCGCGAAGGCCAGAAGATGCACCGCGGGAGCATAGATCTTCGCCGCCTTGTCGGCGAGCGATGTGTACTTGTTGCGGCTGGTCTCGGCCATCGCCACGAGGTCGGCCATCCGGTGCAGCGAGGTATCCTTGCCCGCGGCCGAGACCCGCACGGTCATCGGCCCGGTCAGGTTCACCTCGCCCGCGTTCAGCGTATCGCCCGGTCCGGCAAAGACCGGCAGGCTCTCGCCGGTGAGCAGCGAGCGGTCGACCTCGCTCTCGCCGGTCTCGACCATGCCGTCGACCGGTACCCTTGCACCGGGCACGACCCGCACCACGTCGCCCACGGCGAGCTCGGCGACCGAGACCACCTCGTCGCTCCCGTCCGCCAGCACCCGGTGCGCGCGCGGCACTTCCAGCGCGGCGAGCTCCTCCGCCGCCGAGCGGGCGACCGCGCGGGTGCGGTGGTCGAGATAGCGCCCCGCGAGCAGGAAGAAGGTCAGCGACAGCGCGGCGTCGAAATAGGCGTGATGCCCCGACATCGCGGTCTCGTAAAGCGACATGCCCGCCGCCAGCAAGATCGCCAGCGAAATCGGCACGTCCATGTTCAACCGGCCCGCGCGCAGCGCGTCCCAGGCGTGTTTGAAGAAGGGCTGCGCCGAAAAAGCGATGATCGGCAGCGAGATCGCCGCCGAGACCCAGTGGAACAGATCGCGGGTGGCATCCGCGGCGCCGGACCAGACCGAGATCGACAGGATCATCACGTTCATCATGCCGAACCCGGCCACGCCGAGCCGCATCAGCATGTCGCGCGAGCTTTTCTCGGTCGCGGTGGTGGTCAGCACGCCGGCGTCGAGCTCATAGGCCTCGTAGCCGATCTCGGTCAGGAAATCGGCCAGCGCCTGCGGGTCGACCTCCGGATCGGCCTCGATGCTGGCGCGCTTAAGGGTCAGGTTCACCCGCGCCGAACGCACGCCGTCGAGCTGTTGCAGGCTGCCCTCGACGCCGACGATGCAGGCGGCGCAATGCGCCGTCGGCAGGCTCAGCATGATCCGCTTCGCCTCCTGGCCGTTGCCGTGATAGCCCTTACCGGCCGTGTCCTCGGCGATATGGGCGGCGTCGCAGGCCGGACAGGCGGAAACCGGGGCAGCCACGGCTCAGTTTTCCGGCAGGATGATCTGGAGCCGCTGGCGGAACGGCGTGCCATTGGCCGCCGTCGCGACGAAACGCACATCCCATTTGCCGAAGTCGAGCGGGGTGACCTCGGCCACGTGCACGCCCATCTCGTTCTGGCGGAAGACCAGCGCCTGGTCGTCGGTCCGCTGGGTCGCGCGTCCGATGGTGCCCTCGATGATCTCGACCCGCGCGGGCTTGCCGTCGGGCCCCAGGATGGTGAGCTGCACCGTCTCGCCGACGATCGCCGCCGAGGTTTCCCAGCCCAGCGCTTCCTGCGCCGCGCGGTCGGCGTCGAAGGTCTGGCTCGCGACATAGGAATTGTCGACCTCGAGACCGGGGAAGGTCCCGATCGCGTTCCAGGCCATGAAGATATTGACCCCGAGAATGAGCGCAAAGGCCCCCGCGAACATCGCGAAGACCTTGGCGCCCGTCAGGGGCTTTCCGCCATCCGGCGTCTGATCCGTTTCAGCCATGTCCCCTCACTGCCCCGTGCCGTTGAAAACGCTGTCCTTGAAGGCCCGGTCGCCGCTCTGGCCGTCGCGGACCCAGATCCGGATCGGCGTGCGGTCGATGCGGGCCTCTTCCGATCCCGCCGGCGCGACCACGTAGATCCGCACCTTGGTTTCGGTATCTGCCGGCACTTCTACCACGGATTGGTCGCTGCCTTGAACCGAAACCGTGAACGGGCTGTTCTCGCCGAGCGACACGTAATAGGGCCGGTCCTCGCCATGTGTGTTGCGCACGCCGATCTCGTAGGCGTTGCGGATCGAGCCGTCGGCCATGGTGACATAGACCGGGTTGCGCTCCGGGCGCAGGGTAAAGGTCAGATCGGGCCGCACGAACAGGCCGACCACCAGCGCGATGCCGAGCGCGGCCCAGAGCGTGAAGTAGAGGATCGTGCGTGGCCGGAAGATATGCCGGTAGACATGCTTGACCTTGTTGCCGGCGCGCTCGTTGGCCTCGTCGCTGAGCGCCATGTAGTCGATCAGCCCGCGCGGCTTGCCGACCTTGTCCATCATGTCGTTGCAGGCGTCGATGCAGAGCCCGCAGGTGATGCAGGCGAGCTGCTGGCCGTCGCGGATGTCGA
>JAGRMP010000576.1:0-1585 GCA_020441225.1 Maritimibacter sp.
GGGTCCATGATCGCCGCTTCCTTGGGCGAGAGCCCGAAGAACTCGGCGTCGAACGCGGCGAAGCCGTCGAGCGGCGCGGCGGCAGGTACGTAATCGGGCCGGTCGACCAGATGCGGCGCCTCGCCCGCCTCGATCAGCGCGTCGCGGCTGTAATGCCGGATCGCTTCGACGCCCTCGACCAGGTTGGTCCAATAGGCGGCGATACTCTCCGCCCCCGGCAGATGGGCCGCCATGCCGACAATCGCTATGTCTGTGGCGCTGTCCGTGGCCACTCCCGACATGACTGCTTCGTTCATCAAAAAAAATTCCTGCTCCTTCGAGACCCAAAATCAGCCGCAATGACCACGAATTGGACTTCGCGAGGAGCGGCCACAGACGTCCGGACGGATCCCGTGCCTTTGCGCTCAGTGTTCACGGTCGTGGGGCGAGATTGCGGCACTGCTTTGAAAAAACCACGGAGACCGGCCGGGCGGAGTGTCCCGACCCGGCGCGCCTCCGCCCCGGACCTTTTCCGGCGCCGCAGGTGCCACCACCTGTTTCCACCCCGAGGCGAATCGCGCAAAAGCGAGTCGCAGACGCTCGATGTTCACCCGCACGTTCGGCTTTCCTCCGGTTCGCGCACTTGTGTGGGCCTACAGGCGCGGAGTCCCACCGGCAGGGGTTGAACCGAACGGCCAAATCGGCGAGGTCAACCGGACCACCGAACCGGGAACCTTGCATGCACGTCACCACCGGCACCTTCGCCACCGCAAACGGGGCGAAATATCTCCGTCAAATGTGCAAACACTTCGCGCATGAGATCGAAACCGAGCTCGGTGAGACCACCGGTCAACTCCGGTTCGACATGGGCACGGCCTTCATGTCGGCCGATGACACAGAATTCACGGTGCGGTTCGAGCTGCACAACGCCGACGCCGTCGAAGCCGCGCAGAACGTGTTCGACGACCACCTGAAACGGTTCGCCTTTCGCGAAGGCTTCGAACACATGAACTGGGACTGGACGCCTCCGCCCGCGCCCGTGTCGCTCAAACGCGCCGCCGCCAATCTGCTGCGCGACCGCCTCCCCGGTCTGCACGCGGTCCTGAAAAAGGCCGCGGCACGGCGCCGCTAGACCGCGGTCGGGGGCCGGCCGCGCGTACGCTTGGGGACCCCGGTACCGGCCGCGCGCAGCCCGGGCCCGGCGTTTTCGCCCCCCCCGCCGGGCGGCGCCACGCCAGGGGCGGTCGGCGCAGCCGCGATTTGAACCCCAGTCTCGACTTGAACCACGGGAGCGCTTTGTCCACTGTGGCCATCGTCAGGTTCCCGCCCGCGCGTCCGATCGCCGCGCAGGCTCGTTGGGAGCTCCACCTACGGAAGACGCTCCGATGAAACTCCGCTCGCAAAGCTGGTTCGACAATCCCGACAACCCGGGCATGACCGCGCTCTACCTCGAACGCTACCTCAATTTCGGGATCACCCGCGCAGAGCTGCAGTCCGGGAAGCCGATCATCGGCATCGCCCAGACCGGCTCCGATCTGTCGCCCTGCAACCGCCACCATATCGAGCTCGCCAAGCGCGTGCGCGACGGCATCGTCGCGGCGGGCGG
>JAGRMP010000576.1:1631-2532 GCA_020441225.1 Maritimibacter sp.
CCGGCAAGCGCCCGACCGCGGCGCTTGACCGCAACCTCGCCTATCTCGGCCTGGTCGAGACGCTCTACGGTTATCCGCTCGACGGCGTGGTGCTGACCATCGGCTGCGACAAGACCACGCCGGCGCTGCTGATGGCGGCGGCCACGGTCGACATCCCCGCCATCGCGCTCTCGGTCGGGCCGATGTTGAACGGCTGGCACAAGGGCAAGCGCGCGGGCTCGGGCACCATCGTCTGGGAAGGCCGCGAAAAGCTCGCAATGGGGGAAATCGACTACGAGGAGTTCATGGAGATGGCGGCGGATTCCGCCCCCTCCGTGGGCTATTGCAACACCATGGGCACCGCCTCGACGATGAATGCGCTCGCCGAAGTGCTCGGCATGCAATTGCCCGGCAGCGCCTCGATCCCGGCGCCCTACCGCGAACGCGGCCAGATGGCCTATGCCACAGGACGGCGGATCGTCGAGATGGTCGCCGAGGATCTCAAACCCTCCGACGTGATGACCCGCGCCGCCTTCGAAAACGCCATCGTGGTCAATTCCGCCCTCGGCGGCTCGACCAACGCGCCCATTCACCTCGCCGCCATCGCCCGCCACCTCGGCGTCGCGCTCGACAACGACGACTGGCAGAGGCTCGGCCATGACATCCCGCTGCTGGTCAACCTGCAGCCCGCGGGCGCCTATCTGGGCGAGGATTTCCACCATGCCGGCGGGTTGCCCGCGGTCATCGGGGAGGTCATCCGCGCCGGGAAACTGCCGCAGGGGACGGCGCGCACGGTGTCGGGGCGGACGATGGACGATCTCTACGCCGAGGCGACGATCACGAACACCGACGTGATCCGCCCCTACGGAGATCCGCTCAAACCGGCGGCGGGATTCGTCAACCTCAAGGGCAACCTGTTCGA
>JAGRMP010000576.1:2542-3393 GCA_020441225.1 Maritimibacter sp.
TGAAGACCTCGGTCATCTCCGAGGATTTCCGCGCCCGCTATCTGTCGAACCCCGACGACCCCGAGGCCTTCGAAGGCCGCGCGGTGGTGTTCGAGGGGCCCGAGGATTACCACGCAAGGATCGAGGACCCGGCCCTCGGGATCGACGCAGGCTCCATCCTCGTCATCCGCGGCGCCGGACCCATCGGCTATCCCGGCGGCGCCGAGGTGGTGAACATGCAGCCCCCCGCCGCGCTCCTCAAACAGGGGATCGACGCCCTGCCCTGCATCGGCGACGGGCGGCAGTCGGGCACGTCGGGCAGCCCGTCGATCCTGAACGCCGCGCCCGAGGCCGCGGCTTCTGGCGGGCTCGCGCTGGTGCGCACCGGCGACCGGCTGCGGATCGACCTCGCCGCCGGTACCGCCGACATCCTGGTATCCGATGCGGAAATTGCCACCCGGCGCGAGGCGCTCGCGGCAGCGGGCGGCTTCCCCTATCCCGAGGACCAGACCCCCTGGCAGGAAATTCAGCGCGGCATGGTCGATCAGTTCGACAAGGGCATGACCCTCAAGCCGGCGGTCAAATACCGCAGCATCGCGAAGACGAAAGGCATCCCCCGGGACAACCACTGAGCCGCGCCCCGCGCGCCCGGCCGGGGGACCCGGGGCCAGCCCACCGTACCGATGTCCCCGACGCCGGAAACCCAGGACCCGACCATGCCGTTCGCGGGCGCGAGCGTCAGAGAGCGCCCCCGGAGTCGCAAGATTTTTTAGAAAAATCTTGGTGGTAAGATTTTTGAGAAAAATCTTGCCAGCCCCGGCCGGGGTGCAACCTTTCGGACGGGGTCGCCCGGCCCCGGCTCAGCCGCGCTT
>JAGRMP010000577.1:0-758 GCA_020441225.1 Maritimibacter sp.
CGTTCCACCAGGAAAAGACCGCCTCTTTCCACGTCGATGATAAAAAAGGATATTATTACTGCTTCGGCTGTCACGAGAAGGGCGATGCGATTTCCTTCGTGCGCGAGACGGAAAACGTCGGCTTCATGGAGGCGGTCGAGATCCTCGCCCGCGAGGCGGGCATGCCGATGCCCGCGCGCGATCCCAGGGCGCAGGAAAAGGCTGACCGGCGGACGGAGCTCGCTGAGGTCCTGGAAACGGCGGTGCAGTATTTCCGGCTGCAGCTCAGGACCGGGCAGGGGGCGCAGGCGCGCGATTATCTCGACCGGCGCGGGCTCAAGGAAGATGCGCAGGAGCGCTGGGGGATCGGCTTCGCGCCTGACAGCCGGCAGGGGCTGATCGGGTATCTCCGCGACAAGGGCGTCGCCGAGGAGCTGGTGGTGGCGGCCGGGCTGGCGATCAAACCCGATGACGGTGGCCCCGCCTATGACCGGTTCCGGGGCCGGATCATCTTTCCGATCCGCGACGGGCGGGGGCGGGCGATCAGCCTCGGCGGCCGGGCGCTCGATCCCAATGCGCGCGCCAAGTACCTCAACGGCCCCGAAACCGAGCTGTTCGACAAGGGCCGCAACCTGTTCAACCTCGCCCGCGCCCGCGAGGCGGCCGGCAAGGGCCAGACGCTGATCCTTGCCGAGGGTTACATGGACGTGATCGCGCTCAGCGAAGCGGGCTTCGAGGCCGCCGTCGCGCCGCTCGGCACCGCGGTGACCGAGGACCAG
>JAGRMP010000577.1:770-1832 GCA_020441225.1 Maritimibacter sp.
CCTGGCGGATCCATCCCGAGCCGGTCGTCGCGCTCGACGGCGACACCGCGGGCCTGCGCGCCGCGCTGCGGGTGATCGACCTCGCCCTGCCGCTGGTCGAGGCCGGACAGAGCTTGCGCTTCGCGGTCCTGCCCGCGGGGCTCGACCCCGACGATCTCATCAAGGCCCAGGGCGCCGCGGCGATGCGCAAGGTGCTGGACGGCGCGCTGCCGATGGTCGCGCTTCTTTGGCAGCGCGAGACCGAGGGCAAGATCTTCGACAGCCCGGAACGACGCGCCGCACTCGACCGCGATCTGCGCGCGGCGATCGGGCGGATCAGGGATCCCTCGATCAAGCGCCACTACGGCGAGGAGATTGCGCGGCTGCGGCGGGAGCTGTTTACCCCGGCGCGGCGGGGCATCCAAACTGTTCAAGCCTCGGCCCGAGGCTGGAAGCGCCCTCCCGCGTCCTCGCTCGCCGAGACCAAGTCGTCGCTGCTCGCTGCCGCCGCGGGCGAGGTCGAGGAAGTGCTGCGCGAGGCGGTGATCCTCGCCACGCTGATTACCCATCCGGGGCTGATCGAACGGTTCGAGAGCGTTTTCGAGCGGATCGACATGGCCACCGACGATCACCGGCTGCTGCAGCGGCTGCTGCTTGCCCAGGCCCATGACGGCTGGATGGAGGAGGTGGCGGGCGACCCGGGCGGCGATGCGCCGGATGCGGATGCCGGCGACAGCCCAGCGGAGGGCCCAGAGGAGGGTGCAGAGGTGGGCCCAGAGGCGGGCCCAGAGGAGGGCCCAGAGGCGGGCGCGGGCGGACCGGTGGACGCAGCCCGCAACCGCGCCGCCGCCTTCCGCAACCGGATCGCGGCCGAGGCAGGGGCCGATCTGGTGGAAAAACTGTTCGCGCTCAAACATGTCCGCATCTCGCCCGCGCTCAGACGTCGCGACGATCAGGCGCTCGCCGAGCTGTGCCTCGCCGAGGAGCTCGCCAAGCTCGAAGCCACCCGCGGCGCGCGCCGCGAAGTGCAGGAGGCGGCCGCGGAGATCGACGCGCTGGCCGACGAGGGGCTGACCTTTCGCC
>JAGRMP010000578.1 GCA_020441225.1 Maritimibacter sp.
TTTTCCTTGGCGCTGTCGGGGATGATCAGGCCGCCGGCGGTCTTTTCTTCGCTTTCGACGCGGCGCACGAGCACGCGGTCATGCAGGGGAGTAAATGCCATTTCAGGGCTCCTCAGCTCTGGTTGTCCACTCAGCCCGAGACCTCGTCCCGGACTTTGGCACTCACCGGGGGCGAGTGCTAACGGCGCATAGCTAGGGGGCGGGTGAACGGCTGTCAACAGGGGGGTGCGGGAAAAAATCGGCCTCTGCCCGCAGCGGTGTATATTCGGATTTTCGCATATTTCGGTGCGGGTTGGAGGGGCGGCGGCACCGCCCCTCCGGTCTGCCGGCCGAGGTCAGCGGCCGCGGGATTTGCCCGGCAGGGGCACCGGTTTCACCTGCCGGGTGAAGCCGGCCTTGCCGGGGTCGCCGGGCAGATGCGCCGGGGCGCGGCCGGGTTTGGGCGCGTGCCCGGGCTTGGGCTTGGGCTTGGCTCCCTTGCCGGCCGGGCTTTTGCTGGCCGGGCTTTTGCTGGCCGGGGAACCGGCGCGGGATTTTCCGGCAGGCATGCCGGTGACGCCCGCCGGTGTGGCGGATTTGGGTCTGCGGGTCATGGATGACCTCCTGATACGATCGAACAATCGCGCCTGGGCGCGATCTATCGGGCCTGCGCGCGGATGCGTCGGACAGGCCGGTTAAACGGGCCGGTTAAGACGGCCGGTCAGCCATGCAGGATCATCGTCAGGGTGCTCCTCGGGATCGCTCGGCGCGGGTCGCGCGCCGGGGACGTGCAGTGGCCGACGCGCGGGGCGTCAGCGGGTGCGGGTCTGTACGTGGCCGGTCTTGATCATCGGTCCGGTGCTCCCTTGAGGTGGCGCGACCCTGCCACAGGCGACCCGGCACCGTCAATATTGCGCGCGCGGCCACGGGGAAACGCGATTTGGAAATCGCGTGACAAGCGATTTGGAAATCGCTTTGCCCCCGGCTCAGCCGTCGCGCAGGAAGGCGGCGAATTTCTCGCCCCAGTCGGGGTGCCAGCGCGAGAGCGGCGGCCGGTTGTGGATGATGTCGCCCATCGCCCATTCCATCCGCTTCGCATCGACCTCGCGGGTCACGTCGTTGTCGGGGCAGAGGATGTAGAAATCATTCGCGCCCATCCCCTCGACGAGGAAATCGGCCACCTGCCCCGGCTCCCAGGCGCCGGCCGGCTTCTCCACCCGTTCGCCGCGGGTCAGCTCGGTGAAGGTGAAGCCGGGGATGAGCAGGTGGGTCGTCACCAACGGGTCCTGCCCCCGGATCTCGTGGGCGAGGAGCTCGGTGAAGGTCTTCACCCCGGATTTGGCGACGTTATAGGCGGGATCGCCTGGCGGCGAGGTGATGCCCTGCTTGGAGCCGGTGTTGACGATGGCGCCGGGTTTGCCCCGGCCGATGAGGCCGGGGGCGAAGACCTGGGCGCCGTGGATCACGCCCCAGAGGTTGACGTCGAGGATGCGCGCCCAGCTCTCCGGGGAGCCGAACAGGGCGGAGCCGGGCTGGATCGCGGCGTTGTTCATGACCAGATCGGCGCCGCCGAAGTCGGCGTCGACCCGGTCGCGCAACGCCTCGAGCTGCGCCCGGTCGGAG
>JAGRMP010000579.1:0-2210 GCA_020441225.1 Maritimibacter sp.
CGATGACCCTTTCCCTCCCCACCGAGCTTGTGGGCCTCCTGCACATGGTGGCGGAGGACCGTGACGAAACGGTCGACCGCCTGGTGCGCGGGATCCTCGACCGCGAGGCAATGCGGCTGAAGCGCGACCACGATACGCGCGAGGCCCGCGAACACCGGATCGCGCGGCTGCGGCTTTTGCTGGCGCCCGACATGCGGCGCGCGACCGGTTGGGCGGAGCTGCAGGCGCGGCTGGCGCTCTACGGCGTCGAGCTGCGCGACGGGGCCGCGGGGCTGATGCTGCACGACCTCATCACCGGCGAAGCGCTGTGCCCGAGCGCGGCGCTGGGGTTCGGCGCGCGCGACCTGGCGGCGCGGTTCGGTGGGCCGTTGCTGGTGCAAAGACCGGCGGCCTGAGCCCGCAACGGCTTTCCCGAGGCAGGGACCCCGGTCCCCCGCGCTTTTCTCTCGACCGGTCGCGATCCACAAAACGCCTGCTGTCATCCGTCCGCATGACAGCCGATGCCGCCTCCGTGCGCCATGATGTCCACATCAGCCACAGGAGGCCCTCATGGACATCGGATCCCTCGTTGCGTCACACCGGAGCAACAACCGCACCGTCTTTACCTTCGATGAAATCGAAGCGTCGGCGGCCGCACGCAGCGCCTGGTGGGCCTCGGTCACCGGCGCGGCGCGCCGGTTTGCCCGCTGGATCGCGCGGGCCCGGCCGGCCAGGGACGGCCTCGCCAGCCGGATGCCGGCGGAGTAGACTCGCGTGTATTCCCTCGCGCCCTGCGCGGCCGGGCCGTCCGGCCGCACACCAACAAAAGGCCCGCCGCCCATGCCCTGGACCCCGGAGGAACAGGAAGTTCTGGACGTCCTGCACGCCGAATGGCGGGCGTTCTATGCGGGCGATTTCGAGGCTTTCGCGCGCTACTGGGCACATACGCCCGAGGTGCGGCGCATGGCGTCGGGACCGAATCGGGGCACCAGCCTGATCTCCGGCTGGGAGGCGCTGTCGGCACAGATCCGCGAGGTTCTGCGCCAGTATCCGCAGGATTTCGTCGCCGAGGACATGCTGCGCTGGGACGATCTGCGGCTTCAGGTGAGCGGCGATATCGCCTGGGCGACCTATGACCAGGTGACGCTGAAGAAGGACGACCGGCTGCTCGCGCCGCTCCTGTCGCACGAGGTCAAGATCCTGAACCGGACCCGGGAGGGCTGGAAGATCGTCCTGCTCTCGGCCGTCGTCCCTGCGATCGGCCGCGATGACGTGCCCCAGATCGAGATCGGGTTCGACGGCAAGATATCGCGGATCAACCGGCTTGCCCGGGAACGGCTGGTGGATCATCCCGGCCTGGTCCTGTCGGGCGACCGGCTACGGGCCAGACGCCGGGCGCTGGACCCGGATTTCCAGGCTGAGCTCGCCCGCTGGGTTGCGGAGCGGGGGTTGCTGCCGCCGCACCGGATGACGCTCGGCAGCCGCGCCTGGCCGCTCGGCGTGGATGACAGCGGGCGTCCGCTCTATTGCTGGATCACCGCGGAACAGGAGAAGGTGCTGGTCACCTTCGATGACGCGGCGCGGATGAAGAGCCACCTCGAGGTTGCGGCGAATATCTTCGCGCTGTCGCCCGCGCAACTGGCCCTGTGCGAGCGCCTCGCCGAGGGCGCCGATCTGAACGCCGCCGCCGAGGCGCTCGGCGTCAGCGTCAACACCCTGCGCACGCAGCTCAGGCGGATGTTCGACAAGACCGGGACGCGCAGCCAGACCGCGCTGATCTCGGCCCTTCTGACGGTGCGACAGCCGCGCTGAAGGCAAACACGAAAACGCCGCCCCCGGAGGAGCGGCGGTATCATTTACATCGGCCGACGGTCAGCCCTTTTTCAGCACTTCCCGGCCAAGCAGCTCGGCGATCTGGACCGCGTTCAGGGCCGCGCCCTTGCGCAGGTTGTCCGAAACGCACCAGAAATTGAGGCCGTTTTCGATGGTCGAATCCTGGCGGATGCGGCTGATGAAGGTGGCGTAGTCGCCGACGCATTCGACGGGGGTGACGTAGCCGCCGTCCTCGCGCTTGTCGACGACCAGGATGCCGGGGCTCTCGCGCAGGATGTCGCGGGCCTCGTCCTCGTCGAGGAACTCCTCGGTCTCGATATTGACCGCCTCGGAATGGCCGACGAAGACCGGCACCCGGACGCAGGTCGCGGTAACCTTGATCGCGGGATCGACGATCT
>JAGRMP010000579.1:2319-2504 GCA_020441225.1 Maritimibacter sp.
AGGCGATCTGCTTGGTGAACTTGGCGGGGTCACGCTCCTGGCCCGGCACGTACATGCCCTTGGTCTGGTCCCACAGCTCGTCCATGCCTTCCTTGCCCGCGCCGGAGACCGACTGGTAGGTCGAGACCACCACGCGCTTGATCTTGGCGCGGTCGTGCAACGGCTTCAGCGCCACCACCATCTGC
>JAGRMP010000580.1 GCA_020441225.1 Maritimibacter sp.
GTAACGGCCCGATTGTCACCGCCTGCCTTGGGGCGGACTGATGGCCTAAGACACGTGCATAGCGACGTCGCAAACGACGTGTCTTATGCGCGGAGGGATCATGCGGGGCGAAATTCTGGGGGTCGAACGGCGGCGTCGTTGGGATGATGACGAGAAGCTGGCGATTATCAGCGCGGTCGGTGTGGGCGATGTGACGTTGACGCAGGTTGCTCAGCGCCATGAGGTGACCCGTCAGCAGATCTACGCATGGCGCCACGAACTGAAGCGAAAGGGCCTCTGGTCCCCGGATGCAGGGGCATTGTTTTTGCCGGTTGGCATGGCGCCCGTCGCCGAGTTGCCGGTCGCGTCGGCCCCGCCACCGGTTTCCTGGATCGAACTTCGGCTGACCAAGGGGCGCATGCTGCGGTTCGAGAGCAGCATCGACGACAAGGATCTGACACGGCTGATCCGGGCGGTGGATACCGCATGATTGGGCCAGGCACCGGGGTTCGCGTGTATCTGGCCTGTGGCGCTACTGACATGCGCAAGGGGATCGCAGGTCTGGCTGCGCTGGCGCAGGACGTGATGCGCCAGAAGCCGACGGGCGGCGCGGTGTTCGCGTTTCGGGGGCGTAAAGGGGATCGGCTGAAGCTCCTTTATTGGGATGGCCAAGGGTTCTGCCTGTATTACAAGGTGCTCCAGCGTGGGCGCTTTCCCTGGCCGAATACGGCGTCCGGGGCCGCGCGCCTGACCTCCGCGCAATTGGCCATGCTGTGGGAAGGGATTGACTGGCGCCGCCCGGATTGGGGTGCGCCACCGGCGCGGGTCGGGTAGTTTATCCTCCTGAAATCCCTTGTTTATATGGCATATCCTGCTGCTCTATGGTAGTGAGCGGCATGTCGAGCACTGCTGCAACCCTGCCCGAAGACCCCGCGCTTTTGAAAGCGATGATCGCTGCCTTGCAGGCGGAGAACGCGAGGATGTCGGCGACAATCCGTGCCCATGACCAACTGATACAGACCCTGCGGTTGCGCATCGCAAAACTGAAGAAACAGGCTTTCGGCAAGTCCTCGGAGAAGGTCGAGCGTGAGATCGAACAGCTCGAACTGGCGCTGGAAGACCTGCTGATCGCAGCCGCCGAAAGCGTGAGTGCCTCCACGGACGAGGATGCCGGCGATGATGCTCCCGCATCCACCAGTAACGGCACCAATGAGCGCAAGCCCCGTCGTCGTCCTCGCGTGTCGGATGCCACGCCGCGCGAGCGTCGAGAGCTCGACCCTGGGACCTGCTGCCCGGACTGCGGTGGCGACTTACGTCTTGTGGGCGAGGATGTCAGCGACATGCTCGACCTGATCGCCGCGCAGCTCAGGGTCCTGCAGATCGCAAGACTGAAGAAATCCTGCCGCCGCTGCGAGAAGATGGTGCAGGAACCCGCGCCCAGCAGGCCAATCCCCGGCAGCATGGCGAGCGCGGCGCTGCTGGCCTACATTCTGGTCTCGAAATATGATGACCACCTCCCCCTCTATCGCCTGACCGAAATTTTTGCCCGCATGGGGGCCGATATCCCGGACAGCACGCTGGCCGACTGGTGCGGGCGCGCGATGAAGGTATTGCAGCCGCTGATCGAGAAGATCGAGGCGGATGTCATGGCCAGCGATGTGCTTCATGCCGATGATACCCCGATCCGGGTCCTGGACAAATCCTTGCGCGACAAGGGGCTCGGCAAGGGCGTGAAAAAGGGTCGGATCTGGGCCTATGTCCGCGACCATCGGCCTTGGGCAGGCGCATCGCCGCCCGGCGCGGTCTACACCTTCGCGCCGGACTGGAAGGAAGAACACGTCCATCGCCATCTGGCCAATACCCGCGGCATCCTGCAGGCCGACGGCTACAAGGGTTATGCCAAGCTCTATGAACCCGACCCTGACGGGCTGCCCCGCTTGCGTGAAGCGGCATGCTGGGCGCATCTGCGGCGTGACTTCCATGATGAATGGAGCAAGACCAAATCCGAGATCGCCCGCGAGGCGCTGGATCGGATCGGCGCGCTCTACGACATTGAGCGCGAAATCACAGGGCGATCCGCCGATATCCGACTTGCTGCCCGCCAGAAACACAGCGCCCCGAAGGTCGGGGCATTCTTTGCCTGGGCCGAGAGCCAGCTCGCGCTGATCCCCGGAAAGAGCGATCTTGCCAAAGCCTTCCGCTATGGCCTCAGCCGACGTGCCTCATTCAGTCTCTTCCTCGAAGACGGCCGGGTGGCCATCGACAACAATCCGGCCGAACGTGCCCTGCGCCCGATCGGCATCGGCCGGAAAAACTGGCTCTTCGCAGGGGCCGACACTGGCGCTGAAACGCTGGCCCGCGCCATGACCATCATCGAGACCGCCAAGATGAACGGCCTCGATCCGCAGGCCTATCTCGCCGACATCCTGGCCCGCGTCCACGACCACAAGATCAATCGTCTTGATGAACTTTTGCCATGGAACTGGTTGCCAGTGGTCATTCCCGAAGCCGAGGCCGCCTGATGGCAACCGTCACCCACGTCTGCACCCTCGATAATGTCGCCAGAATGCTGGGCGAGGACCCCGAGCTTCTCGAGGCTATCGTCTACAACGACGACAATCTGACCTATGGGGCAATCATCAGCGTCTATACCGGCCCGGACGAGGCTATCACCGCCCTGACTGACGACGGCATCGAAGAACTGCAAGGGCATTGCCAAGTTGGGTGATTGTGGGCGCAAAGGGGGGCGAAGCGTGAGCGCTTATGCGTTCATCTCGAGCGCATAGTCGGTCCACAGGCTGAAGGCGTCAGCCCGTGCGTGGCGGTATGAAGATGCGGTGAGACGATAGCGGCGGGGACGGAAGAGGGTGTTGATCTGGTCATGGGCGGCGAGGAATCTCTGCGCCTGTCGTTGGGACTTGAAGCGTCCCATGATCTTCTCTCGCCGTCGCGTTGGTCTGTGTGAGCCCTCGACCAGGTTGTTCAGCCCCTTGTGTGCCCTGTGGTCGGCGTCGGGAGCCAGGTTCCGGATTGGCTTGAAGTAGCTGCGCAGCTTGTCGGTGATCATCACACGCGGCTGGCCGAATTGCGCGATGAGCCTTGCCAGAAAGCGCCTCGCGGCTCTGGCGTTCCGGCGGGTTTGCACGAGGATGTCGAGCGTGTGGCCATTGGCGTCAACCGCCCGCCAGAGCCAGTGTTTCCTGCCGCGTATCGGGATGACGACCTCGTCCAGATGCCACTTGTCCGACGGCCCCGGCCTATCGCGCCGGATGCAGGTGGCAAACTGCGCGCCAAAGCGGTTAACCCAAAGCCTGATGCTCTCGCGGCTGACGATCACGCCGCGCTCTGCCAGAAGGTCCTCGACGTCAGCCCCGCTCAGGGCGAAGCGGTGATATGCCCAGACGGCGTAGGCAATGATCTCACGGGGAAAGCGAAACCCCTTCAGGCGCGGCATGGATGATGGCGTTTTCATCCGAGATCCTGTAGCAGGCGCTTCACGACACAACAACTTGGCAATGCC
>JAGRMP010000071.1 GCA_020441225.1 Maritimibacter sp.
GTCGCCGCCGACCCGCAGGTCAAGATGATCGAGATCAAGCTGAGCCAGGGCGCGAAACCGGGTCACGGCGGCATGCTGCCGGCGTCCAAGATCACCGAGGAGATCGCCACCGCCCGCGGCATCCCGATGGGCCAGGATTGCGTGTCTCCCGCGGCACACAGCGAATTTTCGACCCCGCTTGAATTGATGGATTTCGTGTCCCGTCTGCGGCGTCTCTCGGGCGGAAAGCCCGTGGGTCTCAAGCTGTGCATCGGCCATCGCCGCGAGTTCATGTGCATGGTCAAGGCGATGCTCGAAACCGGGATCGCACCTGATTTCATCGTTGTCGACGGTGCCGAAGGCGGCACCGGCTCCGCACCGCTTGAATTCGCGAACCGGGTCGGCATGCCGATGCTCGAGGGGCTGCATTTCGTGCACAACTCGCTTCGCGGCGCCGGGTTGCGCAGCGAGGTTCGTATCGGCGCCGCCGGCAAGATCGTCACGGCGTTCGACCTGGCGCGCGCCCTCGCGCTCGGCGCGGACTGGTGCAACTCGGCCCGCGGGTTCATGTTCTCGATCGGCTGCATCCAGGCCCAGGCCTGCCATACCAACAAGTGCCCGGTCGGCATTGCGACGCAGGACAAGCTGCGCCAGCGCGCGCTCGACCCTGGCGACAAGAGCACGCGGGTCGCGCGCTTCCACCGCAACACGCTGAAGGCTCTGGGTGAAATCGCCGGCGCGGCCGGCCTGGAAAATCCGGGGGATTTCCTGCCCTATCACTTCATGTTCCGCCAGAAGGATGGAGCGTTTCGCGACGGCAACGAAGTCTACGCCTACCTGCCGGATGGGTTTCTGGTGGCGGGGGAACGGCACCCGGACCTGCGCGACTGGTACGGTCGCTGGAACCGCGCCGCCGCCGACAGCTTTGCACCCAAGGAAATCCCGCACGGACCCTACAGCATCGCCGCTCAATGACCTCGCCATCAGCTCTGCGCAATATGCTCGCGACAGATCGGGCAAGGCATTTTCGAGGCGAGGAGGTTGAAACGGGAATACTTCGTTCAGAAGATCATTGACGGCGCCATTTTGCATAGTGATTGTTCGACGGGAAAAAGCCGTGGTCGGTCTCGAATGCACGCCTGAGCTCGCGGTGAATCGCGGGCGGGTCCGGCTGGGCTTCGACGAGACGGCTCGGACCGCCGATCGGGTGGAACAGCAGCGCCTCCAGCGCAGCGTCCATCATCTCCGCCGCAAGCGGCCAGCTCAGCCCGGCACGCTCGACCCGCTTGAGATAATCGCTCGCCGTGCCCTGTCCGACGCCAAGGCTCGCCGCGATCTTCCGTATCGACAAGCCGTCGGCATGCAGCCGCAGCGCTTTTCTGATCTTCCGCATCGTCAGTCTCTTCGTGGGGCCGCCCGCTCTCCTCGAAAGAGCAAGCGCAACCCGCCACAGGACTGCCCGGCAGCGTCAGATCCTCACCCCCGGCAAGGTGACCGGATACTCCGGAATCCGTGACCGGATGAGATTGAAATGGGTGACCGGATCAAATCGGAATCTCCGACCGGATCATCCCGGAATGCGCGCACTCCCCCGACGCGACGGCGCTGGACTTCCTGCATACCCTGCCGCGGGCGGTGTTCTGGGCGGCGCTCGTCGCCTGGGCGCTGCCCTTTTTTGGGCTATCTCGCGGCGCTCCTCCCCGCCCGGCCGGCCCGAGGCTGACGCCGCGCCTCCCCCTGCACGTCCGGCGCCGGCGCGAAAGGACGGGACTTTGCCGCCCGGCGCGCTACACTCGACCCTAGGGCCGGGGCGACTCGCCCGGCCGCACCCTTGCGCGGCGGCGGACCATGACCGACAGACCGAAACTTGCCTTCCACGTCCCCGAGCCGGCCCTGCGGCCAGGGGACGAACCGGATTTTTCGCATGTCGCGATCCCTCAGGCCGGATCGGTGCGCCGTCCCAAGGTCGACGAACGCCCCGAGGCGATGCGCGATCTGGCCTTCTCGATCATCCGCGTGCTGAACCGCGAGGGTGAGGCGGTCGGCCCCTGGGCCGGCAGCCTCGGCCCCGACGAGCTGGCGGCGGGGCTGCGCCACATGATGACGCTGCGCGCCTTCGACGCGCGGATGCTGACCGCGCAGCGCCAGGGCAAGACCTCGTTCTACATGCAGCACCTCGGCGAGGAGGCGATCTCCTGCGCCTTCCGCAAGGCGCTCGACGACGGCGACATGAACTTTCCCACCTACCGCCAGGCGGGGCTGCTGATCGCCTCGGGCTATCCGATGTCGCAGATGATGAACCAGATCTATTCCAACGAGGGCGACCCGCTGAAGGGCCGCCAGCTGCCGGTGCTCTATTCGTCGAAAGAGCACGGCTTCTTCTCGGTCTCGGGCAACCTGGCGACGCAGTACATCCAGGCGGTGGGCTGGGCGATGGCCTCGGCGATCTCCGGCGACCGGCGCATCGCCGCGGCCTGGATCGGCGACGGGTCCACCGCCGAAAGCGATTTCCACGCCGCGCTGGTCTTCGCCTCGACCTACAAGGCGCCGGT
>JAGRMP010000581.1 GCA_020441225.1 Maritimibacter sp.
CCGAGGTGCAGGCCGATGCCGAGCACCACGGCGTCGTTGTCGGCCTTGAGCTGGTCCATCGAGATGTCGCGGCCGATGCGCACGCCGGTCCGGATCTCGACGCCCATGGCCTGGATCACGGCGATGTCGCGGTCGAGCGCGTCGTAGGGCAGCCGGTATTCGGGGATGCCGTAGCGCATCATGCCGCCGGGTTTGTCGTGGGCTTCGTAGACCACCACTTCGTGACCCATCCGGGCGAGGTCGTAGGCGGCGGTGAGGCCCGCGGGACCGGCGCCGACGACCGCGACCTTGCGGCCGGTGTCGGGCAACTCGGGTTCGCCGACGATCTCGATCCGCCGCTCCACGGGCACATTGTCGATGATGTGGCGCTTGAGCCAGCGGATGGCGATCGGCTCGCCTTCATGGGCGGCGGCGCAGGCGGTTTCGCATTTGTGGGTGCAGACCCGGCCGCAGACCTCGGAGAACGGGTTGGTCTCGTAGAGGATCTGGGCACCGAGGTCGTAATCGCCGTCGCGCACCGCGGCGATGTAGTCGGGGATGTCCATATGCGCGGGGCATGTGGCGACGCAGAGCCCGCATTCGACGCAGCGGTCGGCTTCGAGCACCGCCTGTTCGCGGGTGTAGCCGGCGACGATCTCGTCGAAATTGTCCACCCGGGCCTCGGGGGCGAGTTCGCCCATCTCGGGGCGCTCCAGCCCGGTCAGCATGCGGTCGCCGAAGCGCTGATAGCCCTTTTCGAGGTCGTCCCAGGGCTTGGCGTCGACACCGGGGGTGAAGCGGAAGGCATCGGGGTCGGCGTCGACCCAGGTGTATTCGTTCGACATCGTGAGCGAGCCGGTCATGCAGACATCGACGCAGAGCGCGCACCAGCAGCAGCGGCCGTAGTCGATCTGCGGCCTCAGACCGCTGTCGCCGTCTTTCGGGTCCGCCACCGCGACCATGTCGATGGCGGCGTTCTGGCAGATGTCTTCGCAGGAGCCGCAGCCGATGCATTTCTCGACATCGTTCTGGTGGAAGCCGCGGTAGCGGTCGACGGCCTCGCGGCCGATCGGGTTCTGGATCGTCACCGGCGTGTCGATCACGTGTTTCCACGCGGTGAAGGGGGAGAGAACGTCGCGCAAGCTGCCCATGGTCGGTTACCTCTCGATCTCGGGCGGATAGGTGTGCAGCGACACCATGAGCGCTGCGATATCCGAAATGTTGGTGCCGGGAAGCAGGTGTTCGAGGAGCGCCATCGCGTGGGTGTAGCTGGGGCCCCGCACGTTGATGCGGCGTGGATAGCCCGAGCCGTCGGTCACCAGGTAATAGCCGTATTCGCCGCGCGAGCTCTCGCCCTTGATGTAGGTCTCGCCGCGCGGGATCTTCCAATGCAGCACGTTGGGGAGCGGGGTCATCACCGCGCCCTCTGTGGGCATTTTCTCCAGGATCTGGCGGATGAGGCCGATGGTGCCAAGAAGGTCGCGGTAGCGGACCATGGCGCGGGCGTAGATGTCGCTCTCGTGCTCGACGGGCACGTCGAAGTCGAGCTGGTCGTAGACGAGGTACGGCGCGTCCTTGCGCACGTCCTTGGCGACACCCCCGGCACGCGCATTGGGGCCGGTCACGCCGTAGCCCTCGAAGAGCGCCGGGTCGATATAGCCCACGCCCCGGGTGCGCTTCTTGAACACCCCGTTGTGGAACATGACCTTGTCGACATCGGCGAGGTAGCGCTCGGCGGTGGTGAGTACCTCTTCCATCCGGCCCGCAAAGCCCTCGGGGAGGTCGGCGCGCACGCCGCCGGGCAGGATGAACATGTGGTAGATGCGCGCGCCGGTGAGCTCTTCGAACCGGTCGAGCATGAGGTCGCGGGTGTAGGTCATCCACTGGCCGACGATGCCGTTGCCGAGCGCGCCGGCGATCCCGCCCATGGCCATCATGTAGGAGTTGAACCGACCCATCTCGAGGATCAGCGTGCGGATCCAGTTGGCCTTTTCGGGCACTTCGATGCCCGCCAGTTCCTCGACGGCGGCGGCGTAGCAATATTCGTTGAAATCGGGTTCGGGCACACAGACCCGGCAGACGATGGGAAAGACCTGGATGAAGGTGCGCCGCTCCATCAGCTTCTCGAAGCCGCGGTGGAGGTAGCCCACATGGGTGTAGCCCTCGACCACCTCGTCGCCGTCGACGGTGATCTCGACGGACATGTTGCCGGTGATGCCGGGGTGGTTGGGGCCGTGCCAGAGCTTGAGATACTTGCCGGTTTCGAGATCGACCTCGAGCTTGCCGTCGGGGCCGACGTCGGGGTACTGGCTGCGGTCGGGCGTGAAGTTGAACATGGTCCCTACCCCTCCGGATA
>JAGRMP010000072.1:0-8241 GCA_020441225.1 Maritimibacter sp.
AACCGGGGATCCAGGTCTACAACGCGAACACGCTCGGCGCGCCCTTTGCGCCCTTCACGGCGGTCTGCCTCGAGCCCGAGGGCTTCCCCGGCGCGGTCAACCAACCCGGCTTCCCCTCGCAAATCGTCACGCCCGAGGCGCCTTACCGGCAGAAACTGACCATCGAGGTGGCGTGATGCGCTCCGTGGTGCTCCGGACGGCTGCTCTCCTGCTTCTGGCCACGGCCGCGCGGGGCGGTGAGCTGCCCGCGCCAGTCACCGATGGGGACTTCGTGCCGACCACACCCGACCAGGTGGCGCTCGGCCAACTCCTGTTCTACGACCCGATCCTCTCTGGGTCGAAGACGGTCGCTTGCGCCACTTGCCATCACCCCACGCTCGGCACCTCGGACGGTCTGTCGCTCGGCATCGGCGACGGCGGCGCCGGTCTTGGCCCGGACCGCAAGCTCGTCGCCGACAACCTGCCCGAGCAACGCATTCCCCGCAACGCGCCGGGGCTGTTCAATCTCGGCGCGCACGAGTTTTCCCGAATGTTCCACGACGGCCGGTTGGAGGCCGACGAGACCAAGCCCGGTGGTATCCGCACGCCGCTCGGCCAGGAGATGGTCGAGGGTTTTACCGGTGTGGTCTCGGCGCAGGCGATGTTCCCGGTGCTGAGCCAGGACGAAATGGCAGGGCATTACGCCGAAAGCGATATCTCCAAGGCCGTGCGCACCGGTCAGTTGACCGGGCCGGGCGGAGCCTGGGACCTGATCTCGAAACGGGTGGAAGCGGTGCCGGAGTACCGCGCGATGTTCGACGCGGTGATTGGCGACCGGCCGATCCTGTTCACCGATATCTCCAATATGATCGCCGAGTTCATCGTCTTTGAATGGCGGGCCGACGACAGCCCGTTCGACCGCCATCTGCGCGGGTTAGAGCCACTTTCCGGGCCGGCCGCCGAGGGTATGGCGCTGTTCTACGGCAAGGCCGGCTGTGACACATGCCATTCCGGCAAGTTTCTCTCCGACCAGTCCTTCCACGCCATCGCCATGCCGCAGATCGGTCCAGGCAAGGTCGAGCGTTTCGAGAGCGACACGCGCGACATCGGCCGGTTCCGGGTGACCGGCGATCCGGCCGACGCCTACCGCTTCCGCACGCCGTCGCTGCGCAATGTCGCGCTGACCGCGCCCTATGGGCATGACGGCGCTTACGGGACACTGGAAGCGGTCGTGCGCCATCACCTCGATCCGGCGGCATCGCTTGAAACCTACGATATCTCGCAGGCGATCCTGCCGGATCTGCCCGGAGCGGGCGAAAAGGATCGGATCGTGTTGTCGAGCCCCGAGGAAGTGGCGGAGATCGCGGCGGCGAACGAACTCGAACCGTTGGAGCTTACCGACGCGGAGGTCGCCGCGCTCGTCGCCTTTCTCGAAAGCCTCACGGACCCCGTGAGCGGGTCCGGGCGGCTCGGCGTGCCGGAAACCGTTCCGAGCGGACTTCCGGTGGATTAGAGACGCTCCTGTGTCACACCATCCGTGCCGCGGGTGATCCGGAGCGTGCAATCCGCGTCCACCGGCATCCAGTCGGTTTCCGCTCCGTCGGGCCAGGTCACGCGCAGTTCGGCGGCGTCGGCCGGGCCCAGCCCGAAATGCTCCGGCAGCGCCACGCCCGAGGCATGGGTGCCGCCTACGGTCACTTCGCGCACGATCACCCGGTCGCCGACGCGCAGGTCGAGCCACGCACCCACGGCGCGCGCGTTCGGTCCCGGCTGGCGCAGATCGACCGCGAGCCAGTGGCCCTCGGTCTCGGTCGTGTTGGAATAGACCTCCATCGGCACCCGCCGGTTGACCACCGCGAGGTCGAGCCTGCCGTCGAGGTTCAGATCGGCCAGCACCGCACCGCGCGAACGGGCGAGCGATGCGACCCCGGCCTCGATACTGGCCTCGCGGAACGAGCCGTCCGGCTGGTGCATCAGCAGGTTGTTCGGGTCTTCCATCGCGTTCGACGGCATCTGTTCGACATTGCCCTTGGCGATGAACACGTCGTCCAGCCCGTCGAGATCGACATCGCCGAAGACGATGCTCCAGCCCGTCGAGGGGCGGCCGTCGTCGCCCAGATGCGGACGGTGCGCCGTCGAACCCATGGCATAGGCCACGTCCTTCCAGACCGGTCCGCCCGGTTCACGCAGTTGCAGCCGCTGGTCGCCCATGGTGGAGAGAAAGACGTCGACGAGCCCGTCGCCGTTCACGTCGCGGGACGCAATCCCCATGCCCCAGAGCGACTGCCGCTTCCAGCCTTCTTCCTCAGTATAAAGCCGGGGGACCGGCCCCATCTCCCACAGCTCCTCCTGGCCGGCGCGCACGTAATACTGCCGGTCGTTGGACAACCGCAGATCGGCGCGGCCGGTGCGGTTCCAGTCGGAGAACAGGGCCGACAGCGCGCAATAGCCAGGTTCCAGTGGAATCGGGGCAGAATAGACACCGTTTTCCGACCGATAGAGCTGGTTGGCGTCGCAGGCTTCGAACGGCCCTTCCGGATCGTCGCGGTCGACGTAATTGCCGAAGAACAGCGTCGGCAGGTCGTAGCCCGTCTCCCAGGTCGCGGTGAATGAAGTTGTCCAGTGCTCCCCACTCTCGAACCCGAGATCGAAGGGCGTGAACGTACAATCCGGGCCCCCCTTGAGCAGAAGGTTTTCGCCGACCCGCATCACCGCGAGATCGAGGCGCCCGTCGCCGTCGATGTCGAGCGGATAGGCGCCGGTCACCCCGGTGCGCGCGAGGATCTCCGGCGTGGCGTCGTCAAAGGCGAGCGGCGCGCCAGGCGCCTCGGTCCGGTTCAGGAAAAGCTTTGCCGGGTTTGTTCCACCCGCCGCGAACACTTCGGGGAACCGGTCGCCATTGCAGTCGAACGCCGAGACCCCGCCGCCGACGAAATGCTCCCAGCCGCCATCGTAGATGCTGTCCGGCACCTCGACCGGGGTGAACACCGGCCCGGCCGTCGCGGCCACCGGCAGACTGGCCAGAACCAACGCTCTAAGCATCGCTCATCTTGCGGACCGCTAGCCCGGTCACGCCCTCCATCGCATAGGCCGCAGCCCCCTTGGCCCACATCATGTCCCCCCACTTGTGGATCCGCACTTCGGGCGGCGGCGCATCGACCTGCATGACCTGGGTCCGCATCATCGCAATCACCTCGTCGGAATAGAGGAAATCGTGGCTCATCCGTTCGCCCGACACGATGATCAGCGCGGGGTCGAAAATATTGACCAGATTGGCAAGCCCGACGGCGAACATCCGGCTCGCCCGTTCCAGGATCGACTGCGCCGTGTCGTCGCCGGCGCGCGCCGCGGCGAACAGCCGGTCGAGCTTCTCTTCCGGCGTATTCCCGGTCAGTTCCGGCAAGGTGCCGGTGGCTTCGCGCAGCAGCGCGTAATCCGCGACATAGGCTTCGAGACAACCGCGTTGCCCGCAGCGGCACAGCGCACCGCCGAGATGCACCTTGGTATGGCCGAACTCGGCGCCGCATCCACGCGTGCCGCGATACACCTGGCCGTCGATGATGATGCCCATGCCGACCCCGTGCTCGATGGTGACGACGAGAAAGTCGCGCACGCCACGGCCCTCGCCGAAGAGCTGTTCGGCCTTGGCGACGAGGTTGGCGTCGTTGTCGAGGAAGACCGGCATCGGCAGGGCGGCTTCGAGCATGTCGCGCAGAGCGACGTTGCGCCGGGACATCGAGGGCGACCAGTGGACGAGCCCCTCCGGGACATCGATCACCCCGGACAGGCCGACACCGAGGCCGGACAGATCGGCGATCTCGCGCCCTGTCTCCGCCGCCGCGGCGCCGAGCGTTTCGACGATTCGCTGCACCAGCCGTTCGGGCGGCATCTGGGCTTCGGGCAGGGGGGACTTGTGTTCCGACAGGGTGGTGCCGTCGAAATCGATCAGGATCGTGCTGATGGTGCTGGCCGAGACCTTGATGCCCGCCAGGATATGCGCAGCGCCGCGCACCCTGAGCGACACCCGGGGCCGCCCGCGCCCCGGCGTCGCCGGCGCGGCGTCGGGCGACACCTCCTCGATCAATCCGGCCTGGATCAGCTCGGCGGTTATCGCTGTCACGGTCGCGGGACTCACGCCCGTCGCCTGGGCAATATCGATGCGCGCGATCTGGCCCGCGCTGCGGATCATCGACACGACCTGCTGTCGGCTTGCCTCGCGCGGTTCACTGCCGGCGGACAGTTTTTCTGGCCTCGCCACAGCTCAACTCCTCCCTGGTGGACCCGTATCTACCACATTTGACGTGGTGTCATGCAAATTTTTTTTGCCTGCTGAATTAATTGTGCTAGATTCGGGTCGGCACCTTCGAATCCTTCTGGCATCCTCGCCGGAAGGCCAATGGAGGGTGTATGTTTGGGAGGACAATATGAAGACAACAACTGTGTTCGCCACGGCGATTTTTGGTGCGACCATGGCAACCTCGGCGCTCGCACAAACCGTTGGCGTGAGCTGGTCGAACTTCCAGGAAGAACGCTGGAAAACCGATGAGGCGGCGATCGTTGCGGCGCTCGAAGCCGCGGGGGCCGAATACATCTCGGCAGACGCGCAGAGCTCTGCCTCGAAGCAGCTGGCCGACATCGAAAGCCTGATCGCCCAGGGCGCCGACGCGCTGATCGTGCTCGCCCAGGATACCCAGGCGATCATCCCCGCCGTCCAGGCCGCGGCTGACGAGGGCATCCCGGTGGTCGCCTATGACCGTCTGATCGAAGACCCGCGGGCGCTCTATCTCACCTTCGACAACGTCGAAGTGGGCCGGATGCAGGCGCGCGCCGTGTTTGCCGTGCAACCGACCGGCAACTACGTGATGATCAAAGGCTCGCCCACCGATCCGAACGCCGACTTCCTGCGCGGCGGCCAGCAGGAGATCCTGCAGGCGGCGATCGATGCGGGCGACATCACCATCGTCGGCGAAGCCTATACCGACGGCTGGCTGCCGGCCAACGCCCAGCGCAACATGGAACAGATCCTGACCGCGCAGGACAACAACGTCGACGCCGTGGTCGCGTCGAACGACGGCACCGCCGGTGGCGTGGTCGCAGCGCTCACCGCGCAGGGCATGGAAGGCATCCCGGTCTCGGGTCAGGACGGCGACCATGCCGCTCTGAACCGCGTCGCCAAGGGCACCCAGACCGTGTCGGTCTGGAAAGACGCGCGTGAGCTTGGCAAGGCCGCGGGCGAAGCCGCCGTCGCCATGGCCGGCGGGACCGCGATGGGCGATCTCTCGGGCGCAGGTGAATGGACCTCGCCGTCCGGCACCACGATGACTTCGATCTTCCTGGCCCCGGTTCCGATCACCCAGGAAAATCTCTCGGTCGTCGTCGACGCGGGCTGGATCAGCCAGGAAGCGCTCTGCCAGGGCGTGGAAAACGGCCCGGCGCCCTGCAACTGATCGCCTGACAACCGATCGCACTGCAGATCTGATCGAAAGTCGCCTTCCCCCGTTCGCGCGGGGGGAGGCGCCCTTACACGGACGGCGGCCATGACTGACAGCAACACCACGACCGACGTGTCGGAACCGACACGGCTGAAGCGGACCTTCTTCCAGACCCTCGAACTCGATACCCGCCTTTTGGGCATGATCGGGGCGTTTCTGTTGATCGCACTGGTCTTCAACCTGCTCACCGAGGGCCGGTTTCTGACCCCGCGCAATATCTTCAACCTGACGATCCAGACGGTCTCGGTGGCGATCATGGCCACCGGCATGGTGTTCATCATCGTGATGCGGCACATCGACCTTTCGGTCGGGGCCGTGCTCGCCGTCACATCCGCGATGATGGCGATGACCCAGACGCTGGTGCTGCCGCAATGGTTCGGCATCGAACTGGGCAGCCCCCTGATCGCGCCGGTCGCGATCGTGATCGGGCTGATCGGCGGCGTCGTCATCGGCGCGTTTCACGGCTGGCTGATCGGCTATCTCACCATCCCGGCCTTCATCGTCACCCTCGGCGGATACCTCGTCTGGCGCAACGTCGGCTGGTATATGACCTCGGGTCAGACCATCGGCCCGCTCGACGAAAACTTTCAGGTCTTCGGCGGGATCAACGGCACGCTCGGCGAAACCTGGAGCTGGGTTGTCGGGGTGATCGCGGTCCTGTTCGTCTTCTGGTCGATGTACCGCGCGCGCCAGGCCAAGATTGCGCATGAGTTTCCGGTCAAGCCGGTCTGGGGCGAATTCCTTCTCGCCGGGGTCGCCACCGTGTCTATCCTCGGCTTCGTCGCGATCCTCAATGCCTACGACGTGCCGTCCCGCAAGCTCGAACGCGTTTTCGAGGCGCGCGGCGAGGTCATGCCCGAGGGCTATACCGCCGGCTACGGCCTGCCGATCTCGGTCTTCGTGCTCATCGTCATCGCGATTGTCATGACCCTGATCGCCAAGCGCACCCGGTTGGGCCGCTATATCTTCGCGACCGGCGGCAACCCGGAGGCCGCGGCGCTGGCCGGCGTCAACATCCGGCTGCTCACGGTCAAGATCTTCGTGATGATGGGCGTGCTCGCGGCCCTCTCCGCCGTGGTCGCCTCGTCGCGTCAGACCTTCCATTCCAATGACATCGGCACGCTCGACGAGCTCAGGGTGATCGCTGCCGCCGTCATCGGGGGCACCGCGCTGTCGGGCGGGGTCGGAACGATCCACGGCGCCATCCTCGGCGCGCTGATCATGCAAAGCCTGCAATCGGGCATGGCGATGGTGGGCGTCGATGCGCCGTTCCAGAACATCGTCGTCGGCTCGGTGCTGGTGATCGCGGTGCTGATCGACACGATCTACCGCAAACGGACGGGGACATGACCATGACCGATACAGTCGACAGAAGCGGCACGCCCCTGTGCGAATTGCGCGACATGCAAAAGGCCTTCGGCGGGATCCGGGCGGTGGACCATGTGTCCATCGACCTCTATCCCGGCGAAGTGGTCGGCGTGCTCGGCCACAACGGCGCGGGCAAGTCGGTGCTGATGAAGATGCTCTCGGGCGCCTATGCGCGCGACGGCGGACAGATCTTCGTCAACGGCCAGGAAGCGCATATCACCAACCCGCGCGACGCGCGCAAATACAATATCGAGACCATCTACCAGACCCTTGCTCTGGCCGATAACCTCGATGCCGCGTCGAACCTGTTCCTCGGGCGCGAGCTGGTGAACGGGCTCGGCTTCGTCAACGATCCGCTGATGGAGGCCGAGACCCGCAAGATCATGAGCCGGCTCAACCCCAATTTCCGCCGCTACCATACGCCGGTCTCGGGGCTGTCGGGCGGCCAGCGCCAGTCGGTCGCCATCGCCCGCGCGGTCTATTTCAACGCCAAGATCCTGATCATGGACGAGCCGACCGCGGCGCTGGGCGTGGAAGAAACCCGGATGGTTGCCGAACTGATCGACGAGCTCAAACGGCAGGGCATCGGCATTTTCCTCATCGACCACGACATCCACCAGGTCAAAACCCTGTGCGATCGGGCCTCGGTGATGAAGAACGGCCGGCTGGTGGGCACCGTGAAGGTCGACGAAGTGACCGAGGACGACCTGCTCGGCATGATCATCCTGGGCAAGAACCCCAAGGAACAGGCCGCCTGACGCGCCGGGGTGGTGCGTCGGCGTGTCGGTGAGTGCCCAATCTCTTTAGGTTGGGCACCTGCGCTCGTGTGCCGGTACGTAAAAACACGCAAAACGCCAGAATACGTTTGAAATATGAGGCTTGCCGCGTAGTGTTGGCGGCAGTCCGGCGACTGAACCGGCCGCCGGAAAACAAGACCAAGAAGACGACAGACTTAGGGAGGAATATCACATGGAACGTCGTAAGTTTCTGACAGGAGCCGCGATCGGCACCGCCGGGGCCGCGCTCGCCGCGCCCGCCGTTGCCCAGGGCACCAAAACCATGACCATCGTGTCGACCTGGCCGCGGGACTTCCCGGGCCTCGGTGTCTCGGCGCAGCGCCTTGCCGCGCGCATCACCGAGCTTTCGGAAGGCGCGATCCAGACCGAATACTTCGCCGCCGGTGAGCGGGTCGGCGCGCTCGACGTGTTCGACGAAGTCGCTTCCGGCAACTCCAACGCCTATATCGGCGCCGACTATTACTGGACCGGCAAGCATCCGGCGCTGGCCTATTTCACCGCCGTGCCCTTCGGCATGTCCTTTGCCGAGATCAACGCCTGGTGCCTCTACGGCGGCGGCATGGATCTGTGGGACAAGGTCCAGGACCAGTTCGGCCTCAAGGGCC
>JAGRMP010000072.1:8276-11324 GCA_020441225.1 Maritimibacter sp.
AGGCCGGCGGCTGGTTCAACAAGGAGATCGAATCGGTCGACGATTTCAAGGGTCTCAAGATGCGGATCCCGGGCCTCGGCGGCCAGGTGCTCGCCAAGCTCGGCGCCTCGACCGTCTCGCTGCCCGGCGGCCAGATCTACGAAAACCTTGTTTCGGGCACCATCGACGCCACCGAGTGGGTCGGCCCGTATAACGACTACTTCATGAAGTTCTACGAAGCCGCCAAGTACTACTACACCGGCGGCATGCATGAGCCGGGCGCCCAGCTCTCGCTTACCTCGAACAAGTCCTGGTGGTCGTCGCTCACCGATTGGGAGCGCGCCGTCATCACCGCCGCCTCGCTCGAAGAGAACGCCAATTCTTACTACGAGGCGATGGCGCTGAACGGCGAATACCTCAAGAAGCTCGAAGACGAGCACGGTGTCGAGGTCCGTTCGTTCAACGACGATGTCTGGGACGGCATGGGCGAAGCGGCCGAGGAGGTCTTTGAAGAGACCGCCGCGTATGATGCGCTCGCCGCGGAAGTGAACGACGCGGTCCAGGCCAAGATGCGCGAGATTGGCCGCGGCATTTCGCTGTTCGAAGGCCAGTTCGTGAACCAGCGCAACCGGATCCTCGGCCTCTGAGGTCAGATACGGTAACGTGATACGGCGGGCGGGGCTCAGGTCCCGTCCGTCTTTGGCGCAATTGCGCTAAAGACCACAGCACAGCGGGGGAAGACCATGGACACCGTGATTGACCACGACGCTTTGCCGCGACATGGGCGGCCCGCGCCCGTCGCGCGCAGCTTCGGATGGGCGATGCTGGCCATTCTAGGAGCCTTCCTCATCAACAACATCCTCGTCGTCTGGTTCGGCTTCCCGGGCGTACATGGCATCCGGGGCGAAGGCGGGCTTCTGGGCTGGGCGAATCTCGGGCTCTATGCCGTCGCTATCGCCGGTGCGATCGCCATCGTGGTGACCAGCCCGAACCGGTCGCTGCGCTGGGACGCGCATCTGGTCCACCGCTTCAACGTCTATCTCGTCCGCGCCCTGTTCTGGTCGATCTTCCTCGTCGGCCTGTTCGACGCCACCATCGCCTTTCTGCGCTCCGAGAACCTGACCGTGCCTCTGTTCGGCGAGACGCTGGGCCATTTGCTCACCCGGTCCAATTTCGTCGGCCCCTGGATCCACGTGCCGCTGATCGTGGTCGGTTTCGTCGTCGCGCTCTTCACCCGCACCCTCGGCTTTCCCTGGCTCGCGCTTCTGATCGTCGCCGCCGAGCTGCTGATCGTGCTCTCGCGCTTCGTCTTCTCCTACGAACAGGCGCTGATGGGCGATCTCGTGCGCTACTGGTATGCGGCTCTATTCCTCTTCGCTTCGGCCTATACGCTGTTCGAGGAAGGCCACGTGCGTGTCGACATCCTCTATGCCGGCCTCGGCCGTACCACCCGCGGCTATCTCAACGCCCAGGGCACGATCCTGCTCGGCCTCACCACCGCCTGGGTGATCCTCTGGATCGCCTTCAACGGCCCGCAGTCGATCGTCAACGCGCCGGTGAAGAACTTCGAAATCAGCCAGGCGGGCCCCTTCGGCATGTATGTGAAATACCAGATGGCCGCCTTCATCGGCCTCTTCGCCGTGACCATGCTGATCCAGTTCGTGAGCTACTTCTTCGACGCCGTGGCCGACTGGTACGACGAACCGGGCCACCGCACCCCCGGCCATTCTTCGGCGCATTGAGGTAATATCATGGAGCTTTTCTTCCTCCTCCTCCTGATCGCCATCATGGCCGGCGCGCTGGGCTCGGGCTACCCGGTGGCCTTTGCGCTTCCCGGCTCTGCGATCATCACCATCGGTCTCGCCGCCGGCGCGGGCTGGATCTTCACCGGCAGTACCGACGCCTATTTTCACACCGGCGGGCCGCAGCAATGGCTGTCGGCCGGGGTGACCAACCTGCGCGGGGTCTATTGGGAGGTGGAACGGGATACGCTCATCGCCATCCCGCTGTTCATCTTCATGGGCATCATGCTGCAGCGCTCGAAGATCGCCGAAGACCTGCTGGTGACCATGGCCCAGCTTTTCGGTCCGGTGCCTGGGGGCCTCGGTATTTCGGTCATCTTCGTCGGCGCGCTGCTCGCCGCCACCACCGGCATCGTCGGCGCCACCGTGGTCGCCATGGGCCTGATTTCGCTGCCCGCCATGCTGCGCAACAATTACTCGACCCCGCTCGCCACCGGCACCATCGCCGCCTCGGGCACGCTGGGGCAGATCATCCCGCCCTCGATCGTGCTCATCATCCTCGCCGACCAGCTCGCCTCCGCCGCCGACCAGGCCTCGACGCTGAGGAAAGCGCTGCACAAGGATGCGACCGGCGAACTGTCGATGCCCTCGATCTTCGACGTCGGCGGGACGTCGGCGGGCGAAATGTTCCTCGGCGCCTTCATCCCCGGCCTCGTCCTCGTCGGGCTCTACATGGTCTATATCCTCGTCTATGCGATCCTGCGTCCCAAGGCGGCGCCTGCGGTGCATTACGACGGCGAATATGACGCCGCCTTCTGGCGCAAGGTCTTCATCACCCTCGTCCCGCCGCTCGCGCTCATCTTCCTCGTGCTCGGCTCGATCATTGCCGGCATCGCCACTGTGAACCAGGCGGGCGCCATCGGCGCGGCCGGCGCGCTGATCATGGCGGGCTACCGGCTGCCGGACGACAAAGCGCGTGGCACCTATGCGCCCGCGCTGCTCGCCCTCGTCGCATTCGCGATCATCGGCTTCGCGCTCGCGACCTACGAGATGAACGTCAAGGCGATGGACACACCGGCCGACCGCATCGGCATCGCGCTCGGCGCGGTGGGTACGGTTCTGCTGCTCGCCTCCCTGATCTGGTCGGGGATCCGGGTGCTCAGGATCCAGCACACGCTCCAGGGCGTGATGCTCGAGACCGCCAAGACCACCTCACTCGTCTTCATCATCCTGCTCGGCGCCGCGATGCTCACGGCCGCCTTCCGTGCCTTTGGCGGCGAAGAGCTGGTGCGCGAATTCCTCGTTTCGCTCCCGGGCGGCTTCTGGA
>JAGRMP010000072.1:11428-18772 GCA_020441225.1 Maritimibacter sp.
GCGCCGATCCTGCTGGCCGATCCGGGCGCCAACGTGACCGCGGTCTGGCTCGGCGTGATGATCGGTCTCAACATCCAGACGAGCTTCCTCACGCCGCCCTTCGGTTTCGCGTTGTTCTACCTGCGCGGCGTGGCCCCGGCGATCGTGCGCACGGTGCAGATCTACAAGGGGGTGATCCCGTTCATCCTGCTCCAGATCGTGGCGCTCGGCATTGTCGCCACCTTCCCGCCGCTGGTGAACTACCTGCCCAGCCGGGTGAGCTTCCTGTCCGAGACCAGCCCACCGCCGCGCAACCCCAAGCTGCAGATGTGCCTCGAGGATTACGTGTCTGAACAGATTGGCGCCTCGAGCGCGGTGATCGACGGGATTGCCAGTGCCAAGGCGCTCGACCTGAGCGTCCTGCCCGAGGACCTCGCGGTCGAAATCGAAGACGGCGTCGCCTCTGCCGAAGCCGCCCTGGCCGCGCTCGACGAGGTACACGCCGCGCAGGCTGCGGTCGAGGCGGCCGCCCCGGCCTATCGCCCGCAGCTCACCGCCGTGCGCACGCTGGAAAAGCGGATCCGCAGTGTTCAGGCCGAGATCGATGCGCTGGAAACCCAGGTGCGGCGCATGGACGAAGGCGCCGCGCGCGAGGCCCGGGCGATCCGGATCGAGGAGCTGACCGCCGAACGCGACGCGCTCACGGCTGAGATCCCCGCCGATTGGGAAGAGGTCCACAAGGCCTTCGCCGCTCTGACCCAGGCCGAGGACAAGGCCCGCAACATCTACCAGCGCGCGGCCGACGGTGCCTATGAGGGCCCGGCCGAGGTGCTCGCCGCACTCTCCGGGAACGACGCTTTCATCGCGCTTGAGACGCCGCTCGTCGAGCTCGGCCCGGTCTTCGCGACGGGTTCGGGCGACGAGGCCATCGACCGGATCAAGGCGGTCGAGGACATGATCGGCGAGGTCGAGGGCGCGGGCGACGTGAAATCGGCCCTGTCCAAGGCCCGGCGCGCGCTCGACAAGGACGAGCGCGAAGAGGCGCTCACGCTCTTCGATGAAGCGATGGCCGAGTATCAGGCCCAGGCCGACTGGCGCAAACGGGCGGCGGGCGTGCTGCCCGGCCTCAAAGCCTATCTCGACGCGATCCGGCCCAACCTCGGCGCCCGGGTGCAGGACCGTCTGACCCGCGAACAGGCTCTCGCCATGGCGGCCTGCACATCGCATCACCGCGATGTTTCGCTCAATTTCTGACCGGTAGAAAATGACCGGCCCGAAATCGCGTTAACCCGAATCCGGAAATCCGGATTTCCGGATTCGGGTTAACGGCATGTCGCGGCGTGTTCGAGACTGATTTTGGGGTTTCGCGCTTGATATGTCAGGCCAAGCGCCGGGCCGCGAGATAGCTTGCTCCGGCCATCGCCGCCGCGGCCGCGAGGCACAGCGCGAGCCCGCCGATCTGGTAGCTGATCCCCGACAAAAGCGTGCCGATGAGCCGTCCGGCCGCGTTCGACATGTAGTAGAACCCAACGTCCATCGTCACCCGCTCGGCCCCCGTGAAGGCGAGGATCAGGTAGGAATGGAACGAAGAGTTCACCGCAAAAACAAAGCCGAACACCATGAGGCCCAGCACCAACACCGGTGTCAGCCACGCGCCGGGCAGCAACGCCGCCGCTGCCAGCACCGCGGGGATCAGCGTGAGGATGCCCACCCACACAATGGCCAGCCGGGTGATTTCTTCCACCGAGCGCCCCGTGGCCTTCAACAGCCGGGGGGCAGAGGCCTGCACGGCTCCGTAGGCAATGATCCAGGCCGCCATGAACCCGCCGACCAGGAAGAACGCGGCCCGCGCCCGCTCCGGCGTGCCGTCCGACAGCACCGAGGTGAAATAGATCGGGATACCGACGACGAACCAGGTGTCGCGCGCACCGAACAGGAACATCCGCGCCAGCGACAGCTTGTTCACGCGCGTGTCGGTCGAAAACACATGGGAAAACTTCGCGGCCTTCGAGCCTTTGGGCAGACCGGCGGGCATGAACAGCGCCACCGCCACGAGGATTGCGCCTAGGATTATCGCCATCGCGATGACGCTCGCCTTGAAGCCGATGAGGCCCAACAGCGCCGCGCCGAGGAAAAAGCCAAAACCCTTCACCGCGTTCTTCGACCCGGTCAGCACCGCGACCCAGCGAAACAGTCCGCCGTCACCCTCCGGCGCCAGCAGCTTCACCGCCGATTTAGACGACATCTTGGCCAGGTCCTTCGCCACGCCGGAGAGCCCCTGCACGACCATCACGAAAGGCACCGACAGCGCCATCGCCCAGCCCGGATCGAGGCGCGACAGCGCGAACAGGGCGATAATCTGCAAAGTTAGACCCGCATAGAGCGTGGCGGTGAGCCCGAACCGCGCCGCCAGCCAGCCCGCGGATAGATTGGTCACGATCCCCGCGACCTCGTAGAGCAGGAACAGCCAGGCGAGCGTCACGGCCGAAAAGCCGAGCTCGTGGAAATGCAATAGCACCAGCATGCGCAGCGCGCCGTCGGTGAGCATGAAGGCCCAATAAGCGGCGGTTACCGCGACATAGGCCGAGAGCCCGTCGGGACGCGACGCGGTCATGGCTCAAGCGACCGGGCGACCATCCGCGCCACGTCGGCGAGGCGGCAGGCATAGCNNCCCCATTCGTTGTCGTACCAGGCGTAGACCTTCACCTGCGTCCCGTTCACGACCATGGTCGAGGGCGCGTCGACGATCGAGGACCGCGGGTCGTTGACGTAATCGGCGGAGACCAGCGGGCGCTCCTCGTAGCCCAGGATGCCCGCAAGCGGCCCCTCTGCGGCGGCTTTGAACAGCGCGTTCACCTCCTCGACACTGGTCTCGCGCGCGACCTCGAAGACGCAATCGGTGAGCGAGGCGTTGAGCAGCGGGATGCGCACCGCGTGACCGTTGAGCCGCCCGGTGAGCTCGGGAAAGATCTGGGTGATCGCCTTGGCCGATCCGGTCGTGGTGGGCACCAGCGAATTCAGCGCCGACCGCGCCCGGCGCAGATCCTTGGCCGGCCGGTCGACGATGGTCTGGGTGTTGGTCACGTCATGGATCGTGGTGATCGAGCCGTGGCGGATACCGATCCCCTCGTGCACCACCTTCACCACCGGCGCGAGGCAGTTTGTGGTGCAAGAGGCAGCGGTGATCAGTCTCTGATCCACGTAATTGTGGTGGTTCACGCCGTAGACGACATTGACGGCCTCGGCATCCTTCACCGGGGCCGAGACCACCACCTTCTTGACCCCTGCGGCGTAGTAGGGCGCGACCTTTTCCGCCGTCTTGAACACGCCGGTGCAGTCGATCACCAGATCGATCCCCATCTCGGCAAGCGGCAGATCCTCGATCCGCCGCTCGCGGCGCAACGCCATCCGCTGGTCCTTGAGGGTCAACCCGGTCGCGTCATGCGAGACCGTCCCACCCCAGCGGCCATGCACCGTGTCGAATTCGATGAGATGGGCGTGTTGTGCGGGGTCGCCGGCCGCGTCGTTCAACAACACGATCTCGCCGGCGATCCCGTTATCCACGAGTTCGCGCAGTGCCAGTTTTCCCATGCGCCCAAGGCCGTTGATCGCGATACGGGTCATGGCAGGCTCCTCTCCAACAGGATTCCCGCCTCCCGTATGTCACCTGCGTAACACTTTCATGACGGGCGCGGGGCCTTCACAACCCTTCGCGCGCGACCAGCTCCATCTCATGCACCCCGCTCAGCGCCACGCCCTCGACCCCGAGCTTGCCCCGCAACATCACCACCGAGCCGATCATGATGAGGGCGGGGCCCTTGAGCCTCGCGGTCTTAACCTTGGCGCCGATATCGGCCAGCGTACCCGCGACCACGCGCTGGGTGATGCGCGTGCCGTTATCGATCACCGCGATGGGCATGTCGCCAGGCACCCCCTGCGCCATGGCGGCGGCGGCGATCTCGCCCACGAAGCGCAGCCCCATGTAGACGACCACGGTCTGGTCGGCGCGCGCCAGCCGCGTCCAGTCATGCGGCAACAGCCCGTCCTTGCCATGCGCGGTCACGAAGACGACGCTTTGCGCATGGTCGCGGTGGGTGAGGGGAATACCGGCCGACGAACCGCAGCCGGCAGCCGCGGTGATGCCGGGCACGACGATCACCGGGATGCCATGCGCGGCCACGTCTTCCAGTTCCTCGCCGCCGCGGCCGAAGATGAACGGATCGCCCCCTTTGAGCCGCAGCACCCGCTTGCCTGCTTTGGCGAGCTTGATGATGAGCGCGGTGGTTTCCTCCTGCGTCATCACGTGATTGCCGGCCTGCTTGCCGACATTGATCCGCTCGGCATCGCGCCGGAGCAGATCGAGGATGCCGGGGCCGATCAGCCGGTCGTAGAGCACCACGTCGGCGTGCTGCATCATCCGAAGCGCCTTGAAGGTGAGCAGGTCGGGGTCGCCCGGCCCCGCGCCGACGAGCCAGACCTCGCCCTGGCGGAGGCTCTTGTCGTCGCCGGCAAGCTCCTGCTCCACCAGCCGTTCGGCAAGTGCCCGGTCGCCGGAGAGGAAAGCGTCGCCGACCGCACCCTCGATCATGTTCTCCCAGAACCGCCGCCGCGCCGTGCCGCCCTTGACCTTGGCCGCGATCCGATCGCGATAGGCCGAGAGAAAGGCGGCGAGCTTGCCATAGGCCGCCGGCAGCATCGCCTCGACCCGCGCGCGCAGGATCCGCGCCACGACGGGCGCGGCGCCCCCGGTGGTGATGGCGATGGTGAGCGGATCGCGCTCCACCACGGAAGGCGTGATGAAATCGCAGTACTCCTTCTCGTCCGCCACGTTGGCGAGCACGCCGTATGTCTTCGCTGCCGCGAACAGCAGATCGTCGCGCGGGCCCTGTTCCGAGGCGCCCCAGGCGACCAGCGCACCCTCGAAATCGGCCTCTTCCGGCACCCGGTCGTGAAAGATCACGCGGTCCTTGCCGATGAAGGCGCGCACTTCTTCGCCCGGATTGGGGTCGAAGCAATGCACGATGGCCCCCGCCGACAGCGCCCGTTCGATCCGCCGCGCGGCGACGGTGATGCCGCCGTCGACGATCACCTTCTTGCCGCGCACGTCGAGGAAGATCGGCAGGTAGTCCATCAGCTCTGCACCTTTGCCCAGTCGCCCATCGCGTCCGACAGCGCCATCGCGCTATCGGCGTCAAGATCCACCTGGGTGATCCGTTTGCCCTCGCGCAGGATCAGCCGCAGCATCTTCATGCCGCCGTCGAAGGTCACTTCGCGCAGCTCCGCCTTGCGGCTGTAGGGCAGCTCGTAGCGGGCAATTTCCCTGAATTCGTCACTCATAGCGCAACCCTCGGGTGAACGAGGCCTCGAGCAGCCATTCCCATTTCTTCGGCGTGTCCTTGTAGTCGGGCTTGAGGTCGAATTCGAGATGCATGATCCCGCTCTCGGCCGCATGGGCGACGAGGCGTTCGAGCTCGGAAAAGCTGGTCACTTCCGGGTGGCCGATGATGAGATCGGACAGGCGTGCGTGGTTCGTTTCAGTCATGTCGTTCCTTTCAGGCGATCTGGGCCTTTCACGCGGTTGTGGAACCGGACGCGGTAGACGCTGCGCGGCGAATGCGCCTGCGCGCGCGCGTCGAACCCGGTCCGGTCGTGAAGGACGTTGTTGCACAGCACGCCCTGACCGGCCCCGAACCTCAGAGAGATCGTCATGGGATCGGGGGTTTCAAGGGTGTGCTGGAGAAACGCGACGGCTTCACGGGTGAGCGAATCGTCGCGCCATTCGATCGAGCGCGTCCGCGCCGTGTAGCGCATCTGCAGCGCGCCGGTTTCGGCGTCGGGGAAGAACACCGGACCGACCGAGGCGGGGCGAATGGTGCCCTCTTCTTCGTTGGCCGGGATCGTCATCGCCTGCGGGTGCATGAGCGCGGTGACATAGTCCGGGTTCTCGTCCATCAGCCGGATGAAGGCGATGCTGTGGTCGAGAAACCGGTTCGACCCGCCATCGTCGGCGGGTGTTTCGGTGTGCAGCACCATGGCGGAAATGCGCTCGTCCGGCGCGTTGTAATAGCCGTCGGTATGCCAGTTCATCTTGCGCTTGGAATAGGGGATGTAGCCCCGTTGCGACGGCGCGTCGCTCTCGCGGAGCGCAACGATGCCGTCGCCGCCGGCCGAGCGGTGCTTTTCGGCGATCCTCAGCCCGAAGGCCTCGGCGAAGGGTCGCATGGCGGCGCGCTGGTCGGAGGATTCGTCCGTCTGGTACAGCGCCAGATTCGCTGCATCACAGCGCCGGATCAGCTCCGATTTTTCCGCTTCGGAGGGGTGGGCGAGGTCCTCGATCTCGACAAAGCCGGCTGCACGCGCCTGTTCCGCGGCGGAGAGCCGCGCCGCGCGCCATTTCCGATAAAAATCATCAGCTTTTGCCGATTGCCAGAAAAACCCGTTCGTTTCGCGCATGTTACCGATGACTTCCTCCCTTGGTCTTAAACCCGACCGTTTTACTGGGTAATCTTCTTTTGTTTGTTTCGCACTTGCGGCAACTTTTTTCTTTTACATTCGATTATCCGGATGTGTAAATTAACATCAACAGCCATCGTCGGTCGACGGGTGAATCGCAGGCGCCAGGAGGTAGGGAGAGCGCCGGCGCCGAACTCGGGCCAGAGGACGGTATTGACAGACGACTAACACGCGCGACCACTCTTAGGGAGGATCAAATGAAAGACGATCAGACCGGCACGTCCAAGCACGAAACGCCGATGCTCGACGAACTCGAAGGCGGCAAGTGGCCGAGCTTCGTCACCGGCCTCAAGCGCTTGCGCGACGAGGGCACCGACAGCAACCGCGCGATCATGAACGACCTGCTCGGCCAGCTTGAGCATTCCTACGAAGAAAAGCTCGGCTTCTGGAAGGGCGGCGCGATTTCGGTGCTGGGTTACGGCGGCGGCGTCATCCCCCGTTTCTCGGAAGTGGCCGCGAAATATCCGGCCTCGAAAGAATTCCACACGCTCCGGGTGATGCCGCCCGCGGGCTTCCATTACTCCACCGACCTCCTGCGCTCGATGGCCGACATCTGGGAAGAGCACGGCTCCGGCCTGATCGCTTTCCACGGTCAGTCGGGCGACATCATGTTCCAGGGCTGCGCCTCGGACAAGGTTCAGCCGGCGTTTGACGCGCTCAACGAGCTCGGCTTCGATCTCGGCGGCGCCGGCCCGGCGCTTCGGACCGCGATGTCCTGCGTCGGCCACGCCCGGTGCGAGCAGTCCTGCTACGACGAGGTCCGTGCCCACCGCACGATGATCAACGCCTTCCTCGACGAGATGCACCGCCCGTCGCTGCCCTACAAGTTCAAGTTCAAGTTCTCGGGCTGCG
>JAGRMP010000582.1 GCA_020441225.1 Maritimibacter sp.
GTTCGAATCTCATCGCCCGCTCCAAGGGGTCTCTCCATAGTCTCTCATACCGACACGAAATGCCTTATTTATAAAGGCTTTTTGTGGTATGGTTGCATCATAGCGCAACATGGCGCCCCATAAATGGCGTGCCATTTGTTGGACAAATGTTGGACAACTTGAACAGACATGGCACTCACGGATGCGCAAATCCGCGCTTTGAAACCAGTATCCGGACGAATCCGGCGCTCTGATGGTGGCGGGCTTTATCTGGACGTCATGGCCTCGGGACGGAAAGTCTTCCGGCTGGCCTACCGGCTCGGCGGGCAACAGAGAACTGCAGTGATTGGGGATTACCCAGAGACCCGTCTCGCTGATGCACGGCTGAAGGCGGCTTCACTCAAAGCTTCATTGAAGGCAGGAGTTGATCCGAACGAGGCTAATGAAAGAAGCGCGGCCGAGCCAAAGGAGGTCGAGGAGAAATACGGCCAGATGCTCTGGCGTAGCGTGGCAATCGATTACCTGCGCCTTCGCCAACAAAACGGAGCGGCGCCGCGCACATTGGCGAAATTGGATCGGCAAGTCGGGGTCACTATCCAAGCGCTGGGGGACCGACCACTCGACAGCATCACCGCTCAAGACATTCTGGATGTCGTGAACCCGATTGCAGCTAAGGGACAGGTTGAGAACGCCCACGAGATTAGATCTCGGTTCTCGCAGATCTTCCGATATGCTGGGGCTCGTGGTCTCGTGATTGGTGACCCCGCTTCTGTCATTCTCGATGCAATGGTCCAAAGAAGGCGCGGCGAGTTCGCAGGAATCACGGTACCTTCGGAAGTCGGCAAATTGATGCGGGACTTGAGGAAATACGCCCAGCACAATCCGCAGGTTGGTGCCGCCCTCCTCCTTTCCGCCTACCTTTTCCCGCGCAACATGGAGCTTCGTGGGATGCGGTGGGCAGAGATCGACTCACGACGCTCTATTTGGGAGATCCCCGGCGACAGGATGAAGATGAAACGTGACCACCTTGTGCCCCTGCCCCGGCAGGCAAAACAGGTTTTGGCAACTCTACAAGGGACCTGTTCTGGTTCCCCGCTCGTTTTTCCATCACCACAAGATCCACAGCGGATGATCTCCGACATGACGTTCAACTCTGCCTTGCGCCGCATGGGCTACCGAAGAGAAGTGCACGTGCACCACGGTTTCCGCACAACGGCCAGCACTAACCTGAATGAGATGGGTTGGAATGCCGACTGGATCGAACGTCAACTTGCACATGTGCAGAGCAACAAAGTCAGATCCTCCTACAACAAAGCCGAGTACTTGGAAGGCCGCGTTCGAATGATGCAAGCCTACGCTGACTGGCTCGACGAACTAGAACGGAGTGCTAAACAGTGATCTTAAAAGTGGCGGCTGAATCCGCCCAGCTCGACCGGTGATCCAAGGTTTACCGGGGTTTGGCATTATGCCGCCAATTGCTGAGATCAACCGGTCGAATACGCCTCGCCAAGCTTTGCAAATCCGTGCACACCGGCTCGATTCCGGTACTCGCCTCCATTTCTTTTCAAAGCGTTACGTGGAAGATCGTCCGCCTCTAAGGATTGGCAGTCTCGATTTAGCCACTCAACCTTGTTGCCTTTCTGTCTTGCACCAATTTCTGCATTGTCGAAGCCATCATGTGCGACCAGAGGTATGTGCCCGGCCCTGCTTGCGACGCCGACCCAGCGATTGGCGTGCCGACGGTCAACCGTTCGCTGCCGGGGAAACCTGCAACTAGGGACACCGCCTAGTCTTTGGGGACCACTTTTTTGAACGTCGATGTCATCCATTCGATCCGTACGTCCACTGCCAGCGCCTCATTTCGCCCCCCCCTACACCAGCCGAAGCGGTGGGCTGACTGTGACGTGCTCCCCGGAAATGTCCTCGCTTTGAGGTAGTCTTTTCCTCAACAGAGGAGACGGACAATGAAGCGATCGAGGTTCAGCGAAGAACAGATCATTGGAATTCTGAAGGAGCACCAGGCGGGCCTGAGCGCGGCCGAGCTGTGCCGCAAGCACGGCGTCAGCGAGGCGACGTTCTACAAGTGGCGCTCGAAGTATGGCGGCATGGAGGTGTCGGACGCGAAGCGGCTGAAGGCGCTCGAGGACGAGAACGCGAAGCTGAAGAAGCTGCTGGCGGAGCAGATGATGGATGTCTCGACGCTGCGCGAGATGCTCGGAAAAAACTTCTGAAGCCCGGTTCGAGGAGATCTGCCGTGAGCTGGGCCATCACCGAGAAGCGCTATTCCCAGAGGCGCGCCTGCGCGCTGGTCGGGATCGATCCGCGGGTCTACCGCTACCGCTCCACCCGGTCGGACGACACCGCGCTGCGTGCCCGTTTGCGCGAGCTGTCGGGCGAGCGTCGGCGGTTCGGCTACCTGCGGAATGCGCCGGCGTAGTCGCGCAGCAGCGCGGCCGTCCGGTAGAAGCCGTGCGCCATCTTCGTGAAAGGCGCGAGGACAAAGAAGCTTGCCACTACGCCGAGATGCAGGGCGAGTAGTGCCGGCATGGCCGGGGTCGCGCCGAGCCCGTAGAGGAGCAGACCTGAGAGCGCGACCAGCCCGAGAAGCGCGATGAACGCCATGTCGCCGCTCCAGGCACGCGGATCTCCGAGCGCCGGGTCGGCCCGCCGTTTGAGGACCACCATCCAGGCGCTGCCCGCCGTCAACATCAGCCCGCCCGGAACACCGAGGAGTTTCGGCGGCGACCAGAAGAGATAGGGAGCGGGCATGGCGAAGAGGTAATGCATGAGGGTCCCCACGGCGGTCGCGGCGAAGCACAGGAGGAAGCCGAAGAGCACAAGTTGATGTGCATAGCGGCGGGCGTGGCTGAACCGGTCGCGATCCTCGAAATTACAGCCCTCGCCGTGGCCGGCCGCGAGATCCTTCATCGCGGCGACCATTCCGAGCGCATAGCGGGCTTCGGCGATCCCGACGGGTCCACCGCCCGTCGCGCGCCAGTACCGGCGCAGGCTCACTGTGAGGCTCACCAGTGGAAACAGGAAGGCCGGCACGAAGATCGACAGCATGGCGTTGTGGGAGAACACGGCGTAGAAGCCTTCGCCCGACCCGCCGAGGAGGCCGATGGCCGCGAGTACGAACGCGACCCCCAGAAACACCGCCAGCACAGTCCAGGCGCCGCGTTCGTGAAACGCCCGCGCAAAACCCTGGGGCCAGGCGAAGTTCTGCCAGCTGTCGTGCCTGAGTTCAGCCAATGCTCTCGGCAGGTTCAGGTCGAATTCGTGCGGGCTCGTGTATTGGCAGGCGTAGTAGCACCCCCGGCAGTTGTGGCAGAGATTGGCGAGCTGGGTGAGATCTGCGTCCGAGAAGGTCCGTTCGCGATGCATCGCGGGGAAGACCGAACAGAATCCCTCGCAATAGCGGCAGGCATTGCAGATCTCGGCCTGCCGGCGGGCTTCTTTTATACTGTCAATGTGCATGGGCCGCGGCCTCCCGTCCCGCGATCCGCCCGAAGACGGTGCCAATAGTCATGCCGAAACCGGCGAGATAGCCTTGGCCGAGGATCGAGCCCGCCATGGTCTCGCCTGCGGCCCAGAGGTTCCGGATCGGCCCGGCGTCGGTTGAACATTGGGCATTCTCGTCCACTTTCAACCCGAGGTAGGTGAAGGTGACGCCTGTCCGAAGGGTGTAGCCATAGAACGGCGGCTCGGTGATCGGCCGCGCCCAGTTGGATTTGGGTGGTGTCAGGCCGGTCGTCGCCACGCCGTCAAGCTCGGTCGGGTGAAAGGCAGAAGTGTCGCCGCAGGCCGCGTTGAAGGCGTCGACCGTCTCGCGCAGCTTTTCGGGCGGCAGGCCCATCTGCACGGCAAGGTCTTCCAGCGTGTCGGCCTTCAGCGGCGGAAACACCGAGGGCATGAACAGTTCGAGCGATTTGGCGTCGATGATGACGTAGCCGATCTGGTCGGGCTGATCGGCCACCAACCGGCCCCAGATCGCGTAACGCTTGGGCCAGACGTCTTCGCCCTCGTCGTAGAACCGCTCGGCGCGCTTGTTGACGACTATCGAGAACGGCACACAGTCGAGCCGGGTGACGATCCCGCCGTCGAATTTCGGCGCCCGTCCGTCGATGGCCACCGCGTGGCACTGGGTCGGATCGCCGACGGAGAGCACCCCCTGAGACAGCAGATCGGCGAGCACGACGCCGCGGTTGTAGGGCGTGCCCCGGATCAGGAAATTCTGTGCCGCCGGTCCCCAGGCGCGGGTGAGCCAGTCGGTGTCGGCCTGGAAACCGCCCGAGGCCACCACCACCGATTTCGGTGCGATCCGGTGATCCGCCCCGGCGTGCGAACAGTCGATCCCGGCAATTCGGTCACCGTCGAGCTCCAGGTGGGTCACCTGAGCGTCGTAGAGCACCTGCACGCCGAGCGCCTCGGCGCGGCGGTAATAGGCGTTCACGAGCGCCTTGCCACCGCCCATGAAGAAGGCATTGGTGCGGGCGAGGCTGAGCGTGCCGGAGAGCGACGGCTGGAAATGCACGCCGTGGTCTTCCATCCAGGGCAGGCAGGCCTCGGAGCTGCGGATCGCCAGCCGCGCGAGAGCCTCGTCCGTCTTGCCCCCGGTCACCTTGAGGAGATCGGCGAGGTACTCGTCTTCGCCGTAGCTGTCGGTGAGCGGGCCGAGCGGCCCGCTGTGCATGCAACGGAAATTGCGGGTATGGCGCGAATTGCCCCCGCGGTAGGGCCTGGGCGCTGTTTCGAGTATCAGTACCCGGGCCCCGGCCTCGGCGGCTGTCATCGCGGCGCAGAGACCAGCGTTGCCACCGCCGATCACGGCGACGTCGATTTGGTCTTTCGCGGGGTCGAAAGACATGCTCAGCCCTCGCTCCAGAGGTCGTCTGCCGCACCGTCGCGCGCGTGCAGGGCGCGTATGCGCATCCTCTGCGCCGCTTCGATATGAGCGCGCATTTGGGCCTCGGCCGCGGCTCCGTCACGCGCCGTGAGCGCGGCAAGCAGCGCCCGGTGTTCCTCTAAGGCCTCCTCGGCCCGTTCGGCCTCGGCGAGTGTCGTGGGCCCGAGGATCAGCAGGGCTTTTTGCAGGCCCAACATCGACTTTTTCAGAAAGCGGTTCTTCGCTGCGTCCAGGAGCACATTGTGAAACTGGCGATTGAGCCGGGCGGCCTCGCCGGGATCCCCGGCACGGCCGAGCGCCTCATTGATGGCGGCAAGCTCGTCGAGTTCGAGATCGGACGCGGCCCGCGCGGCCAGACGCGCCGCAGTGCTTTCGAGGACCGCCCGCATCTCGTAGAGCTCCATCACCTCCGCGTAATCGAGCCGGCGGACCGTGGCCCCCTGGCGCGGCGCGTGCACCACCAGCCCGTCGGCTTCCAACTGACGGATGGCCTCACGCACCGGAGTACGACTCACGCCGAGCCGATCGGCCAGTTCGGTTTCGCGCAGCCGGTCGCCGGGGAGAAGCCGGCCCTGCCGGATCTCGTCGAGGAGCTGCAGATAGGCGGCGTTGCCCTGCGGCAGGTCCTGGCCCGGTTCGTCGCGCGTGGTCATCGGTGGTCGCACCTTCAGCTTGCAATTTGCATCCAAGTGGATACAAGGGGATGCAATATGAGTCAACGCACGATCACTCTGGCCCTCGCTCTGGCCGGTACCCTGGCCTTCTGGGCGCTGGGCCTGCCCTTGCCGTTCCTGTTCGGCCCGATGTCGGCCTGCCTGGTCGCCGCGCTCACGGGGGTCAAGCTCCAGGGGTTCGGCCAGGTTTCGGTGGGGGCGCGGACGATCCTGGGCGTCGCGGTCGGGGCGTCGATCACGCCGGCGCTGTTCGCCACGCTGCCGGCGATGGCCGGGTCCATCGCGCTGATCCCGCTCTTCATCGGGCTGATCGGTCTCGTCGGCGTGCCGTTCTTCCGCCGCCTCTGGGGCTTCGACGCGCCCACCGCCTATTACGCCGCCATGCCCGGCGGCCTGCAGGACATGGTGATCTTCGGCACCGAGGCCGGCGGCGATCCGCGGGCGCTGTCGCTGATCCACGCGACCCGGGTGCTGTTCATCGTCACCCTGGCGCCGGTTCTGCTCACGCAACTCTATGGCGCCGGGCTCACCCAGCCGATCGGCGCCCCGGCGACCGAGTTGCCTGTGCGCGAGATGGCGATCTTGGCGCTGGCGGCGCTGGTCGGCTGGAAAGGCGGCGAGCGGATCGGCCTGTTCGGCGCCTCGATCCTCGGCCCGATGCTGGTCACGGCGGTTCTGTCGCTCGCCGGGATCATCCACATGCGCCCGCCGCGCGAGGCGATCCTGTTCGCGCAATTCTTCATCGGCGCGGGGATCGGGGTGCATTTCGTCGGCGTCACCCTTGGCGAATTGCGTCGGGTGGTGACCGCCGGCGCGGCCTATGTGGCCGTTCTGGCCCTTCTGGCTACGCTGTTCAGCCATGTGGTTACCTGGCTCGGGCTGGGCCAGCCGGTCGAAGCCTTCCTCGCTTTCGCCCCCGGCGGACAGGCGGAAATGACCGTGCTCGCGATCACCACCGGGGCCGATCTCGGATTTGTCATTGCCCACCACCTGACCCGGATCGTGATCGTCATCATCGGGGCGCCGCTGGTTGCGGGGCTTATCCGGCGCGCCAGACCTCGGGGTTGATCATGTGGATCGGCGCGCCGGCCGCATAGGCGTTCACCTGGTCGAAGATGTCGGCGAATTGCAACTCGAACTCGTCCTCGGTGACGAAGCCGATATGCGGTGTCGCGATCAGATTGGGGTGCGCGAGGAGCGGGTCGGCGGGATCGGTGAGCGGTTCGGTGTCGAAGACGTCGATCGCGGCCTTGCCGGGACGGCCGGTGTCGAGCGCGGCGCGCAGCGCACCGGGTGCGATGAGCCCCGCGCGCGAGGTGTTGACGAACAGGG
>JAGRMP010000583.1 GCA_020441225.1 Maritimibacter sp.
CGGTAAACCCGGGGCGGTTCAAACCTTCTATTCTTAGATCGGCCCCCATAGTTCAACTCAGCTTTCGCCCGAGCGATAACCGCCCCATCGTCAATATTGAGGTCAGCGACGTAAACCGACTCGGGAAGCTCAATGGCCTGCAGGTTTGAGGTGATCGTCGTCGGCATCTCGACAGTCTCGGCGCTGAAGCTGATGAAGGCTTCCGTCTCGCCGAGGATGTGCTCGAACTCCTTTAGGATCCGCTCTTGGGCAGTGACTCGCAGGGCGGACACCTCGCGAAGTAAATCGCCAAGGTCAATGATATGCTTCCTGCAGTTGAAGGAGAATTGGTCGGTCAGCAGTCCGTCGATCGCTGCTTGACTGTATGATGACTGCTTCGGTTTCAGCATCAAAACGTAGAGTTCATCAAAACTGTTGTAGTAGGCCTGATTCATGAACTGCTGAACGGTCGACTTTACCTTGTCGAGGGCCGTGGTCGAGGTGATCTGAAAGGCAACCCGGTCGTGGTCATCACCAAGGTCGATTCCGGGATAGTTTTTCCGCTTCCGGTTCAGGTTGATGAGGTTTGGAAGGTTGTAGGTCGCCTTCAAAATTGGGATGAACGCATCTTCTAGAGCCAGATTGATGTCGGTGCGCCCTTGAGCGGTCGCCAGCTCGACCTGGCGTTCCAAACGACTAACCACATCACGGAGACCGTTCTCGACCGCCAGCTGCCTCATCGACCATCCTTCCAACTTGGTGCGCTAGGAAGGTATAGGAACATATAAAGAACATTTCAAGTATTCGAGCGCTTTGGCTAGAACGAGCTCGACCCTGAATAGGAAAACACCTCCGCTGCGTTGGGCTGCGTGTGAACTAGAACCATCGCGCGAAACATTCCGCTACCGCTCGGAACAGCTTTATCGATATCGAACGCAACTATTTGGCAATCCGAAAGCGACCTGCGACGCAGTCAGTGTCGCTGGATCATGCTCGCTGCTCCCGCAGTGGCTCTGTTTGCTCATCAAGCTCTTCAAGTATGAGACCAAATATCCTCAAGCTGGTGCCTTACATCATCGTCAGTAGTTATTTTTCGAAGCTTTTTCTTCGACAGCCCCAAGCCCCTGTAGATGCCAACGGCAGCGATTTGTAGCCGGAGACACTTATTCCAATTTTTGAACCACCCGATATGCGGCAGCCTCTCGGTTAACAGCGCCTCAGCCCGAAACTCCAATCCACTGGTAGACAAGGCATTGTAGATATCATCGAAAGTTTCTTGGAAGATAATTGGGGCAGTTTCGTCAGGCGCAGTAAGCGCCTGAGTGAGAAGAAATGCCTGGAAGTCTAAATGGAGAGACCTTGGGAATCTTCCTTTCAGCTGACTAAGCCTTGAAGACCAAACATAAAGTGGTGCCGCCCTCGTGTCCGCGCTGAGCAGATGGCGACACACAAGCAGTTCAGCACGTCGCTCGACAGAGTTTGTCGCGAATAGGATGATCTCTTCGCGGTCACCTTTGACGCAATCGATCCAATTTTTGTGTACACAACTTGGCGACTGTCCCTCATCAATTTGGTCCGCCAACGCGCGGACCACGGCTGATGTGACGTAAGCGCTTCCCCGATCCCCTCCTGCCATTGCTGAGCTGACCGTGCGAGTCCTGTGCCCGTGTGCATTGAACATGGGGCGTCAAAATGGACGGCTATTTGGACGGCTCTTCGGAGGGCTACGCGGGCCGGATCGAGGTGATCGAGGGGCGGACGGGGCGGCGGTATCGCAGCGAAGCGGAGCGAGCGCGGATCGCGGCCGAGAGCCTAGTTCCCGGGGCGAAGGTGGCCGACGTGGCGCGGCGACATGGCGCGACGCGCTGGCAGGTCTACGACTGGCGCAGGAAGCTGGCCTCCGGGCAACTCGCGGTGCCGGCGGAAGCGATGGCGGAGCCGGTCTTCGCGGCGCTGGTCGTCGAGGCGCCCCGGGCAGACGAGCAGCCGCAGCGCAAGGCATCGAAGTCCAAGGCGCCGGGGCGGATCGAACTGGTCATCGACGGGATCACAGTGCGCGTCGGCGCGGAGGTCGACGAGGCGCAGCTCGTGCGGGTGATCCGGGCGGTGCGGGCGGCGGGAGAATGATCGCGCCGCATGGGCAGTTGCGGGTCTACGTGGCGACCCGGCCGGTGGACTTCCGCAAGGGTATGGACGGGCTGGCGCTCGCGGTGCAGGAAGTGATCGGGCTCGACCCGTTCAGCGGCGCGGCGTTCGTGTTCCGGGCGAAGCGGGCGGATCGGATCAAGGTGTTGATCTGGGACCACACCGGCATGGTGCTGGTCTACAAGCGGCTGGAGGGGGCGAAGTTCGTCTGGCCGCAGGTGCAGGACGGGGTGATGAAGATGTCCCCCGCCCAGTTCTCGGCGCTGTTCGAGGGGCTCGACTGGCGCCTCGTCCGGCCCGAGCGGGTGCGCCGGCCGGAGCTGGCGGGATAGCCGCGGCAGAGTGACTCGGGGGTGCCGTCCGGCATAGCGTCCGCCGTGGCCATATGCTTGATTACAAACATGAATGACGCCGCCCTTGCCGAGGAGAATGCCCGCCTG
>JAGRMP010000584.1 GCA_020441225.1 Maritimibacter sp.
AGCGCCTCGTCCTGGTCGTGGGTGACGAAGACGGTGGTCAGCCTCAATTGCCGCTGCAGCTCGATCAGCTCGACCTGCATGTCCTTGCGCAGCTGTGCGTCGAGGTTCGACAGCGGCTCGTCGAACAGGAAGACATCCGCGTCGCGCACCAGCGCCCGGCCGATGGCGACCCGCTGGCGCTGGCCGCCCGAGAGCGCGGCCGGCTTGCGGTCGAGCAGCGGTTCGATCTGCAGGATCGAGGCGGCGCGGGCGACGCGCTCTTCGATCTCGGCCTTGGGCATCCGCATGTTCCTGAGCGAGAAGGTCAAATTGCCCCTGACCGTCATCTGGGGATAGAGCGCGTAGGACTGGAACACCATGCCGATGCCGCGCTCGGAGGGTTCCGACCAGGTGACGTTCTTGCCCTCGATCCAGATCTGCCCGCCGGTGATGTCGAGCAGCCCCGCGATGCAGTTGAGCAACGTGGACTTGCCACAGCCCGACGAGCCGAGCAGGACGAGAAACTCGCCTTCGTAGATGTCGAGATCGAGGTTCTGCAGCACGTTCACGGCGCCGAAGGAGAGGTCGAGGTTCTTGATCTCGACCGATTTTGCGGAAGTGTCGGTTGCGGTCATAGCCCTAGCCTTTCACGGCGCCCGCGGCGATGCCGCGCACGAAGAGACGTCCGGAGACGAAGTAGATGGTCAGCGGCACGAGGCCGGTGATGATGGTGGCCGCCATGTTGACGTTGTATTCGATCACCCCCTGGGTCGAGTTGACGATGTTGTTGAGCGCCACGGTCATCGGGTAGGCCTCGGGACCGGTGTAGACGACGCCGAACAGGAAATCGTTCCAGATGCCGGTGACCTGCAGGATGACGGCGACGGTGTAGATCGGGACCGACATCGGCAGCATCACACGGAAGTAGATGCCCCAGAACCCCGCCCCGTCGACCCGCGCCGCCTTGAACAGCTCTTCGGGCAGCGAGGTGAAGTAGTTGCGGAACAGGAGCGTGAGGATCGGCATGCCGAAGATCGAATGCACGATCACCAGCCCGCTCAGATCGCCGTAGAGACCGATTTCACGCAGCATGATGACGATCGGGTAGATCAGCACCTGGTAGGGGATGAAGGCGCCGAAGATCAGGATGGTGAAGAACACATCCGCGCCCTTGAACTTCCAGTTGGCGAGCGCGTAGCCGTTCACGCTGGCGACGGCGATCGAGATGAGGACCGAGGGCACGGTGATCCGGACCGAGTTCCAGAAGCCGATCGAGAGCCCCTCGCATTTGAGCCCGGTACAGGCTTCGGACCAGGCCTTGACCCAGGGCTCGAAGGTGATCTCGACCGGTGGCGAGAAGATGTTGCCGAGCCGGATCTCGGGCATGCCCTTGAGCGAGGTCACGACCATCACGTAGAGCGGCACCGCGTAGTAGAGCGCGACGAAGATCAGGGTGCCGTAAAGCATGATGTTGCGGCGCGAAAAGGTCTTGCGCGGCTTCGGCCCGTGGGGGCCGTCGAGCGCGGGCTCGACACGCGTGGCGGTTGCAGCGGTCAGGACGTCAGCCACGTTTCTTGCCTCCGAATTCCATGAAGGCCCAGGGGACCACGAAGATGGCGACGGTGAGCAGCATCATCGTCGAGGCGGCGAAGCCCTGGCCGAGGTTGGCGGCCTGGAACATCATGTCGTAGACGTATTTCGCCGGCACTTCGGTGGCGATGCCGGGGCCGCCGCCGGTCTGGGCGACGATCAGGTCGTAGATCTTGACGATGCCGGTCACCACCAGCACCAGCGTGGTGATGAACACCGGGCGCATCATCGGGATGACGATGAACAGATAGGTCTTCCAGGTCGGGATGCCGTCGATCCGCGCCGCTTTCCAGACCTCTTCGTCGATGCCGCGGAGACCTGCGAGCATCAGCACCATGACCAGCCCCGAGCCCTGCCAGAGCCCGGCGATCAGGATGCCGAAAATGGCGATGTCGGGGGTGTAGAGCGGATCGAAGGTGAAACTTGACCAGCCGAGGTCGCGCACGATGCTTTGCAGCCCGAATTCGGGGTTGAGGATCCACTGCCAGACCAGCCCGGTGACGACGAAGCTGAGCGCGTAGGGATAGAGGATGACCGTGCGGAAGACGTTTTCGAAGCGGATCTTCTGGTCGATCAGCGCCGCCAGCAGAAAGCCGATGACGAAGACCAGGATCAGCATCGAAAACCCGTAGATCGCCAGGTTCTCGATCGAGACGATCCAGCGGTTGGTCGACCACAGCCGTTCGTACTGGTCGAGCCCCACCCATCTGAGCCGCGGCAGGAGCCCCGACTTGGTGAACGAATAGACGACGGTCCAGGCGGTGCCGCCGACGAAAACCACCAGCGCGGTCAGGATCATCGGGATCGCCGCCACCTTGGCCGTCTTGTTGCGGAACAACTGGTTTGGGCGCTCCGAAGGCATGGCCCTGTCTCCTCCCGAAAGACATGGTCCCGGCCCGCCGGTTGGGGCGGGCCGGTTCTTCAATTGGCCGGGATCACTCGGCGTCTTCGATCAGCTTGACGAACTGCGCCTGAGCGTCTTCGGCGGTGATCGAGGGATCGGCGAAGAACTCGGTGAACAGCGTGTTGAGCTGGTTCGAGGAATCCGGGGTCAGGAGCTGGTTGGTGTCGGGCAGGAGCTTGCCTTCGGCGAGCAGGGCCAGACCTTTGCGCATGCAGTCGTTGGCGGCCTCGAGATCGACGTCGCCGCGCACCGGCAGCGAGCCTTTCTTGAGGTTGAACGCCACCTGCACGTCCGGCGAGAGCAGGAGTTTGGCCAGCTCGGTCTGAGCCGCGATCTGGTCGGGATCGGAGAGCACGGGGAAGTAGAAGGCGTCGCCGCCGGTGCCCAGCACCTCGGTGTCGCCGAGGCCCGGGAGGCATTCGTAATCCTCGCCCGCAACCTGGCCGGCGACGGCAAACTCGCCCTGCGCCCAGTCGCCCATGATCTGGCCGCCGGCTTCGCCGGTGATCACCAGGTTGGTGGCGTCGTTCCAGTTCTGCACGGTCGATTTCGCAGCCATGTCACGCGCATCGGCGGCGGCGGCGAAGACCTGGGCGATCTCGGGACCGGCGGCCACTTCGGCATCCTTGTCGCCGTAGACCTTCATGAAGATCTCCTGCGGCACCAGCGCCGCCATCATCACGTTGAAGGCGCCCGACTGCTGCCAGCCCTGCTGCCCCATCGCCATCGGCACCTTGCCGGCGGCTTCGAGCGCCGGCGCGGCGGCGACGAATTCTTCCCAGTTGGTCGGGACGTCGACGCCGGCATCGGCAAAGGCCTTGTGGCCGAGCCACAGCCACTGCCAGGAGTGGATGTTGACCGGCGCGCAGTAGATCCGCCCGTCGAGCGTGCAACCGTCGAGCAGCGTCGAGGGGTTGACCACGTCGAGCCAGCCTTCGGCCTCGGCGATGTCGGTAATGTCGCGCAGAAGCCCGGCCTCGATCAGCTCTTCGGCCTGGCGGCCGTGGTTGAACTGGAACGCGCCCATCGGGTCGCCGCCGGTGATCCGGCTGACCATCACCGCACGGGCCTGTTCGCCGCCGACGATCGCCGCGTCGACCCAGGTGTTGCCGGTCGCGTCGAACGCCTTGGCGAATTCGGCGACGGCAGCGGCCTCCCCGCCGCTGGTCCACCAGTGCATGACCTCGAGATCGGTCGCATTGGCTGCGGTTGCGGCGCCGACGAGCGCGGATGCGGACAGAAGTTTGGTGACGAGTTTCACGGTTTTTTCCTCCCATGGCTGAACCGTTACGAAAATTCCTATAACGTTTTAGATTGACATGGCAAGCCTGTTTATTTTTGCTGTGAAATTATATCTATGGCGCTATTGGAGGCTGTCGGGAGGCGGCATCCTATCCGGCTGGAGGGCCGAGCGACGTGAGAAATCCGAAAGAAAACAAGCGCCCAGCCCGATCCGCACGGCGTGCCGCGACGCAGAAACCGACGCTGAAAACCATCGCCGGAATCTCCGGTCTGGCGGTCGCCACCGTGTCGCGTGCGCTCAACGACGCCCCCGACATCGGCGCCGACACCAAGAAGCTCGTGCGCCGGATCGCCGCCGA
>JAGRMP010000585.1 GCA_020441225.1 Maritimibacter sp.
TCCCACAGATCGCCCGCGCGCCGGGCGGCGACCACCTCGGTGCGGGTCAGGATCGAGGCGCCGCGTTCGGCGGCGTCGCGGGCGTTGAGCGCGACCAGCCGGGAATCCTCGACCCAGCAATCGGAATATTCGTAGGCGAAACGGTAGCGGTCGGCGAGCGGTGCGCCCTCCGGGCCCTTGGTGAGGTCGACCCGCGTGGTCCCCGGCAGCATCTCGCGCTTGCCGAGATGGTCGTAGAGAAACAGGCCGAACCGGATCAGCCAGGCGGGGCGGCGGCCCTTCATCCAGGGCATCACGGTGCCGAGCAGTTTCGACGTGGGCGTGTTGCCCTCGAAGCGCATGGATTTGTGGTAGGGCAGGACGAAGCGCATCGGCCAGGAGATATGCGGCATCGCGCGCAACAGGGTCTCGCGTTCGGCCAGCGCCTCGCGCACCAGCCGGAACTCGAAGAACTCGAGATACCTCAGCCCGCCATGGAACAGCTTGGTCGAGGCGCTCGACGTCGCCGAGGCCAGATCGTCCTTCTCGGCGAGCAGGACCGACAGGCCGCGTCCGGCCGCGTCACGCGCGATCCCGCACCCATTGATGCCTCCGCCGATGACGAAAACATCATGGACCGGCTGGGTCTCGGCCTCACGATCCACGTCTCCTCCCGTTCCCTGTAACAGGTGCGATTCAGTCGCTACAGCCCTACACAAAAACGAACATTAACGATAGGTCAATATGCGCGGATCAGGACTACTTCGGCAGATATCGCCTGAAAGCGAGCAAAAAACTTCGTTTCATGTTCATAACGCGGGAAAACGCACCTTGACGAATTGGGCCGATCCATGCGCGACTTCGCGGCCCCGGAGCCTGTGCGCGCCGGGTGTCGGGGTGACGGAAATCGGTTGCTCCCCGGGTGCGTCCGGGTGCATTGTAAGCGTTTGAGCGGGGGGTCAAGGTGCCACAATCTATCCGCCAGTCCGAAATTCTGCAGATCGTCCGAAGCGAAGGCCAGGTGACGGTCGATGATCTCGTCGAACGGTTCGGCGTGGCCGCGCAGACCATCCGGCGCGACCTGACCGAGCTCGACGACGCCGGCAAGCTTCGCCGCGTCCATGGCGGGGCGATGCTGCCCACCAGCATTGCCAATATCGGCTACGAGGAGCGCCGCTCGCTCCATTCTCTGGAAAAGCAGGCCATCGCGGCACTCTGTGCCCAGGATGTGCCCGAAGGCAGCTCGGTGTTCCTCAACATCGGCACCAGCACCGAGGCGGTGGCGCATGAGCTTCTGCGCCATCGCGATCTGATGGTGGTCACCAACAACATGAATGTCGCAAACATTCTTGCGGCAAATCCCGACTGCCGGGTCGTCGTGACCGGCGGTCAGCTTCGACGCTCGGACGGTGGCCTGGTCGGCACGCTCACCCGGCACGCGATCTCGCAGTTCAAGGTCGATCTCGCCGTCATTGGCTGTTCGGCACTGGACGAAGACGGTGACATGCTCGATTTCGACATCCAGGAAGTGAGCGTGAGCCAGACGATCATCCGCCAGTCGCGCAAGGTCTTCCTGGTGGCGGACCAGTCCAAGTTCACCCGTACCGCGCCCGCGCGCATCGCGTCCCTGTCCGAGGTCGATGCGCTCTACACCGACCGGCCGCTCACGGGCGACCTGGCGCAGCGCTGCCGCGACTGGGGCGTGCGGATCGTGGTCGCGGGCGGGTAGGGCGGCCGTCCCGGGCGCGGCATGGTTCGGCGCGCGGCCGACCCGGCGCGGATCAGCGCAGCCGCAGCGTGGTGTCGGCGTCGAAGAAGAACGTCTTCGCCGGATCGAAATCGAGCCCGACCGTGGTGCCCGGCGCAATCGGGTCGTCGCCCTTGATCTCGACCACGACCCGCTCGCCGGTGGCGGCGCGCAGGTAGTCGTAGGCGACGCCGCCCAGGCGTTCGCGGATCTCGACCTTGAGCGTCGATTGCGCCTCGTGTACGCCCAGCTCCTGCGGCCTGAGGCCGACGAGCACCTCCGCGCCGGTGGCCGGCAGCGTGACGGCGGTCTCGATCTCCTGGCCGTCGAGCGCCGCGACCGCGACCCGGCCGGGCCCGGAGACCGTACCCTTGAGGAAATTCATCGACGGCGAGCCGATGAACCCGGCGACGAAGACGTTGTCGGGGTTCTGGTAGAGATCCATCGGCGCGCCGATCTGTTCGATATGGCCGTTGCGCAGGACCACGATCTTGTCGGCCAGCGTCA
>JAGRMP010000586.1 GCA_020441225.1 Maritimibacter sp.
TCCCATTTATGGGTACGCATCCTAGACGGACCGCGTCCGCCAGCAGGTCCGGGGTCAGCCTGGCCCAACGGCGGGGCCGCGCCCGAGCCGGCGCGACCGGGCGACCGGGACGCGATTTCGAAATCGCGTGACCAAGCGGTTTCGAAACCGCTTGCGCCCGGCCCGCCCCCGGGAGACAAATCCCGCACCGTCAATCCCAGCCCCGCAGCTCCGGAGGCCCCATGTCGAAATCCCTCGCCCGTGTCCGCCGTGCGCTCGAAGAGGCGGGCCTTGGCAGCGAGATCCTCGAAATGCCCGGCGGCACCCGCACCGCCGAAGAGGCCGCCGCCGCCGCCGGCTGCGCCCTCGACCAGATCGTGAAATCGATCATCTTCCGCGGCGAGGCGGACGGCCATGTGGTGCTGTTCCTCACCGCCGGCGGCAACCGGGTCGATGCCGCGAAAGCCTCGGCCCTTGCGGGCGAACCGCTCGGCAAGGCCGATGCCAACCTGATCCGGGCCGAGACCGGCTTCGCCATCGGCGGCGTCGCCCCCATCGGGCATCTGAACCCGATCCGCGCCTGGTTCGACCCCCGGCTGCTCGACTTCGACCAAGTCTGGGCCGCCGCCGGCACGCCCCGGCACATCTTCGCCGCCGACCCCAGGGACATTGTCCGGCTGTCGGGCGCGCAGCCGGCGGATTTCACCGGCTGATCCGCCTCCCACAGGTCCCGCAGGGCACCGCAGCGCCCGCGCCCGGATCACGAGCCGGCCCGCCGCCGCCGCCGACCCGCGTCGATGGGTCCTCTCCCGCTGAGCTCCCGAGCCGAGTATGGTGTCTCGCGACCGCGATCCCGTTCCCACGATCCGGGGGCGGCACCGCTCCAAGGGGGACACCCATGCCCGAGTTCCTCTCGCGTCTCCGCCTGGCCGCCCTCTGGGCCGCGCTGATGTTTCTCTATCTGTATGCCGATTTCTTCGCGCTCTTCCCGCAGGGCCATATCGAGGCGATCATGCAGGGGCGGATCGGGCCCTTCGAGGTCACCCAGGCCAGCCTGTTCACCGCCGCGCTGCTCATGGCCCTGCCCGCGGCTATGGTCGCGCTCACCCCGCTCCTGCACACCGCCGCCTGCCGCTGGGCCAACGTGGCGATGGGCACGCTCTACACCCTGGTCGATATCGGCAACCTCGTCGGGGAAAGCTGGCTGTTCTACCTGGTCTATGGCGGATTCGAGATCGTCCTGACCGTCTCGATCGCCATCCTGGCCTTTGTCTGGCTCCGTCCGGCGCCGGCAACGGCCGGCTAGATGCCCCTTAACCCAATGATCCAAAACCATTTTCCAAAATAATGTGAATCTTTTTCACATAAGCGCTTGAAACCCCCGCCCCAGGTGCCAATCTAGGCAATGTGAAAGCACTTCACATCAACCCGAACCAAAGGAGCACCCCTGATGACTGTCGCCCTCGACTATGAGACCCGCAAAACCGGTGAGGGCTGGTTCCGTCGGGCCGAAGGCTGGCTGGACGATCGCGGTACACCCGCCTGGATCGCCGCCATGGTCCTCGGCTTCATCCTGTTCTGGCCGATCGGTCTCGCCCTCCTCTTCTACATGATCTTTGGAAAACGCATGTTCGCAAAAGGCTGCCGCCATAACCGCACCCGCTCGGGCTTCAGCGAAGCCATGAATATCAACCGCCGCCACGGCTTCCGCTCGTCCGGCAACACCGCTTTCGACGCCTACAAATCGGAAACGCTGAAGCGGCTGATGGATGAGCAGGAACAGTTCGAGGCCTTCCTCGACCGGCTGCGCGCGGCCAAGGACCAGAAGGAATTCGACGCCTTCATGGGCGAGCGCGCCGCAGAGGCCCGCGAAACTTACGAAGACGCGGAAACCGACGACGAAGACCGCGACCGGAACGCCTGATCGCGCCTTCCCGGCCCGGGCCAGCACGGCCCGGGCGCCCCTCTAACCTGGAGCCCCTTTCATGACCGCCGCCCTGTCCCAAGACGATTTTGCCGCTTCCCGTTCCGCCCCCGCGCCCCGGCGTCCGATCCCGGTGGGGGTCCAGATCCTCTCGACGATCCTCTACGGCGCCTTCGCCATCACCGTCACGGTGATCGCACTCGACCAGTTCTGGCCCGCCGGCGTGGCGCTGGCCGTGATCCTCGGCTGGCGCGGCGGCTTCGTGCCGATGAGCCGCAGCGAAGACCCGGCCCGCGAGATCATCGCCGAGATCCGCGGTCTCAGCCCCGAGGCCAAACAACGCTCGAGCGGCAACGCGAGCTTCGACGCCTATCGCAACGACACCCTGCAGCGGCTCGAAGAGGAACAGGAGAACTTCTCCGATTTCCTCGACCGGCTGCGCGACGCCCGCGACCAGCGCGAGTTCGACGGCTTCATGGACAGCCGCGCCGCCGCCGCCCGCGCCGCCCGGCTGGAAAACGCCGAAGCCTGACCCCATGTATCCCATGCCCCGGCCCCACTCCGGGCCGGGCAACCGAACGAGACAGAAATGAGCTATTCCGACACCGCCTTCTGGGGCCTGCCCGACCCCGATACCCAGTCCGAATTCTACGCCGATGTCCCCGTGAAGCGGGCCATCGCCTGGGTCATCGACGGGCTGATCATCTTCGCCATGGGCTTTCTGATCGCGTTGTTCACGGTCGGGCTCGGCTTTTTCTTCTTTCCGGTCCTGCTCATCGGCATCGGCTTCATCTACCGCACGGTGACGCTCGCCAACCGCTCCGCCACACTGGGAATGCGCCTGGCCTCGATCGAGCTGCGCACCGCCCGGGGCGAACGGTTCGACCTGGCCACCGCCGCCCTGCACACGCTGGGCTACCAGCTTTCCATGGCCTTCATTCTCGCCCAGATGGCGTCGATCGTGCTGATGCTGACCTCGTCCCGCGCCCAGGGGCTGACCGACCACGTGCTCGGCACCGCCGCCGTCAACACCGCCGCGCGGAGCTGATCCGGCGCGCGGCCGGCGGGCGTCCGCCCTGGCCTCTCCACTCTGGCCACTCCGATCTGGCCTCTCCGACCTGGCCTCTCCGACCCGGCCTCCCTGCCCCGGCCTCCCCGTCCCGGCCGCATCCTGGTTTGGGGACATTTGCATTTCCGTCACGTCGATTTAACACAGCGTCCGCCGAGGGCTTGGCCTGTCCAGAAATCATTGCTAACGTCCGCCTGGGCGATCCTTTCAAACACCTGTACCAAATCGAAACAATACCACCGAGACATGCGTCATTCCCTTCCGCTTGCCCCGCAATTCTACGTGACTGCGCCGCAGCCCTGCCCCTACCTCGTGGGCCGGATGGAACGGAAGCTGTTCACCGCACTGCAGGGCGAACAGGCGGACGAGCTCAACGACACACTCTCGAAACAGGGCTTTCGCCGGTCGCAGAACGTGCTCTACCGCCCGTCGTGCTCGGAATGCTCCGCCTGCCTGTCGGCACGGATCCGGGCCGCGGATTTCGATCTGTCGAAGAACCAGCGCCGGGTCGAAAAGAAAAACGCCCATCTGCTGCGCCGCACCCGTGCGCCCTGGGCGACCGAGGAGCAATACGATCTGTTCCGCCGCTATCTCGACGACCGTCACGCCGACGGCGGCATGGCGGATATGGATGTGTTCGAATTCGCCGCGATGATCGAGGA
>JAGRMP010000073.1:0-3735 GCA_020441225.1 Maritimibacter sp.
CCGTTCCGCCGTCTCCCTCCTGGCGCTCGCCGCCGCGCTCCCGGCTTTCGCCGACGAGGTGACCGTCCAGGCCCCCGTCGCCGCCGTCACCGTCTACCCCGACGGGGCCGAGCTGACCCGGCGCGCCAGCGCCGAGCTGCCTGCGGGCACCCACACGGTCTTCCTGCCCTATGCCGGGCTCGACGATCTCTCGGCGCTGCCCCGGATCGCGACCTCCGAGGGCGTGACCATCGGCACGCTCGGCTTCCGTCGCGACGTCGGCATCGACCGCGAGGCGCTGTTCACCGAGGGGCAGGCCGCCGCCTGGGCCGAGGTCGAACGGCTGACGGACGCCGCCGATGCCGCCGCCGACGCCCGCGCTGCCGCCGCCGCCCGGCTCAAGGCGCTCGAAGCGCGGCTCGCCTTCCTCGACAAGGTCGAACCGGGCGAGGCGGCCACCGCCGAGAGCGTGCTCGCGCTCGCCGCCAGCATTGCCGACCAGGTCGCCGAAGCCGAGGTCGCCGCCGTCGAGGCCCGGGCCGCGCTGCGCCCGCTCGACGACGCCATCGAGGAGGCCACAGCCGCTCTCAAGGACGCCCAGGCCGCCTTCGACCGTCTCTCGCCCCCGGCCGAGACCGCCGACATGATCTCGGTCGAAGTCACCCTGGCCGCGGCCGGCCCGGTTACGCTGGAGCTCACCGAGCTCGCCTCCTACGCCTGGTGGGAGATGGATTACGACATCGACCTCGACCGCGACGCGGGCGCGCTCGAAATCGACCGCAAGGTGATCGTCGCGCAGAACACCGGCGAGGTCTGGTCCGACGTCGCGCTCACGCTCTCGACCGCGCGTCCGGGCGAGGCGGTCAGCCCGGCGCCGGTCTTCCCCGACCAGGCCCGGATCGAGACGCCGCGCGAGCTGGCCCGGGCCTCTGGGGGCTTCGTGGCGATGGAAGATTCGGCGGTGATGGCCGCTGCCCCCGAGCCGGTGATGGAAGCGGAGATGAAGACCGCCTCGATGCAGGTGGACGGTCTGGCCCTCAGCTATGTCTATCCCGAGCCGGTGACCGTCGCGTCCAACGAAGCGGCGGAACTGGCGCTCGACACGCTCACGCTCGAGGCCGAGCCGATGATCTGGGCGAGTCCGCGCCGCGACGAGACCGCCTTCACCGTCGCCCGCTTCACCAACACCACCGAGGAACCGATCCTGCCCGGCATGGCCAACATCCTGCGCGACGGTCATCTCGTCGGCCGCCAGCCGGTCGAGATGATCCCGGCAGGTGCCGAGACCGAGATGGGTTTCGGTCCGATCGAAGGCCTCCGCCTCGCCACCATCTTCGAGCGCAATGCCGAGGGCGACACCGGGATCATCTCGCGCTCGAACACCCGCGAGCAGAAGATGATCTTCACCGTCGAGAACCTGACCGGCGAAGAGCAGGCGCTGCGCGCCTTCTTCCCGCTGCCGTACTCCGAACAGGAAGACCTGCGGGTGCGGGTGACGGCGAGCCCCGAGCCCGACGAGACCGATATCGAGCGCGCCCGCGGCGTCTCGGCCTGGGACATGAGTGTCGCGCCCGGCGAGACGGCGGAAGTGACCATCACCGTCTCGCTCGACTGGCCCGAAGGCATGGACCTCTACTGGTATCCGTAAATCGAATGCCCCGGGCCGGAGGCTGTCAGCAGCGCCGGCCCGGACCCGACCGAACCGGGCTCAGAACCCGATCTGCGCCTCGAACTCGCCCTTGCGCAACAGCCACAGCCCGACCAGATCGCGGAAATCGCGCTCCGAGATCCCGTCGCGGCTGGTGGCGATGTCCATCTCCAGGCTGACCGATCCGTCCTCGGACACGAAGGCCCGGGTAAAGCGCCGCGACAGCGAGCCGTTCCAGGTGTTGACCGCTTCCGCCGACACGGGCGCGTCGAGCTGGTAACCGGCGTAGAACTGCACCGCGAGGCAATCGACATGGTCGGTGCAATCGTAGAACAGCAGGTATTCGGCCGAACCGTCTTCGTGGAAGATCACCATCGGGTCGCCGATCTGATCGGTGGTCAGCTCGGGCGTAGAGCCACGCTTGTCGAAAAACGCGGTGAAAGAGCCGGGATTCGAGGCCTTGAGCGTGTTATCGACCGCGGCTGTGCTCGGCTGTGCGGGCTGCGTCGCGGCCACCGCCGCCGCGGGCCCGAGCAGGTTCATCGCCGCCAGCTCCTGCGGGTTGTAGATGAACATCCGCTCCGGCGGTGTCTGCAGCATCTTCAGCACGATCTCGAACGGCACGCCGTAGGTGTAGAGCGAGGCAAAGACCTCCGACAGCACCTCCTGGCCAAAGGTGATGTCGTCGCCCAGCCCCGCCAGCCGGTGCACGCCCAGCTTGCCCTCGGAGCCGCGCTCGACGCCGGCAAAGAACATGTAGGCACAGGCCGAGTAGCACTCGCCATCGGCGGGGATATGGGTCTTGAGCCCGTATTCGTGGATCGTCGTCGACATCGACAGCCCGTCGTAGACCGTGCCGCCCCGGCTCGACAGCAGGAGCGTCTCGACCTCGGGAAAGGCATGCAGCGCCCTGCCGAGGCGGAAATCGGTCTGCGAGTTGATATCGCCTTCGAGCGACAGGATGCCCGGGTTCTCGGTGTCGTAATAGAACGGCGCGTAATCGGTGATCCGTTCGGCCGCGGCGGCCAGCGGCGCCAGCCCTGCGACGGCGACCATGGCCAGACCGGCCAGGCCCCGCGCCCGCCCGCTCAATGTGTTCTTGCGATATATCATCCTGTCCTCGAACAATCGTTTCGAAGAATCCTGTCATGCAAACTTGGAGAAATCGTGCCGTTCTGTCGGCAATTGCCGGATCAGAAGCCGATTTTCTCCTGGAACTCGTCCTTGCGCATCAGCCACAGCTTCATCAGCACGCCGAAATCGCGCGCCGAGATGCCGTCCTGGCTGGTGGCGATGTCCATGTCGAGCCGCACCTTGGTGTCGTCATAGGTATAAGCCCGGGTGAAACGCTTGAGGATGCCGCTGTTCCAGTCGTTGAGCACTTCGAGCGGCACGCCCTCGTCCATCTGGAAGATCGCGAAGAACTGGACCGACAGGCAATCGGCATTGTCGGTGCAATCGTAGAACAGCAGGTATTCGGCCTTGCCCTCGTGGCGGAACATCACCATCGGGTCGCCGACGGTGTCCTCGCGCAATTCGGGCCGGTATCCCTCGGCGACAAAGAAATCGACGAATGTCTGCGGATCGGAGGCGAGCAATTGCTGTGCCTGCGCCCCGGCTGCCAGGCCCGTGGTCAGGCTCGCGGCCAATGCGGCGGTTGAAATGAATGTCCCGAGCTTCATTTAGCCCTCCCGGTTCTGTCGCGGCCAGTGTAGCCGCATCGGCGCATGGATCAACGATGCTTTTCCCGATGGGGCAGGAGTTTAGGGGGAATTCCCGGCGCAGGGGGCGCGCGTGACAATGCGTCGCGCGGACAACTTCCGGGGGAAAGCGGGTCCGGGGCCGACCGCCCCGATGCGCGACCGGCACGCGCGCGACACGCCCCCGTCAGGCCCCCGTCACACCTCGTCAGGCGACCAGCGCCTCGGCTTTCTTGAGATCGACCGAGACGAGCTGGCTCACCCCCTGTTCGCCCATCGTCACCCCGAACAGCCGGTCCATCCGCGCCATCGTCACCGCGTGGTGGGTGATGATGAGGAACCGCGTGTCGGTGCGCCGGCACATCTCGTCGAGCAAGTCGCAAAACCGGGTCACGTTGGCGTCGTCGA
>JAGRMP010000073.1:3875-23342 GCA_020441225.1 Maritimibacter sp.
GCGGCTGGCACATGATCTCCAGCCCGGCTTCCAGCGGATCGTCCGATTCGACCAGCACCAGGTTGGCCTCGCCGCCGCCGAACAGATGCGTGAACAGCATCCCGAAGTTGGAATTGACCTGTTCGAACGCGGTCAGCAGCCGCTCGCGCCCCTCGCGGTTGAGGCTGGCGATGCCGGACCGCAGCTTGGCGATGGCGGCTTCCAGGTCGGCCTTTTCGTTGACCAGCGTGTCGTGCTCTTCCTGCACTTCGCGGGCGTCTTCCTCGGCGCGAAGGTTGACCGCGCCCAGCGCCTCGCGCTGGCGCTTGAGCCGGTTCACGTCGTGCTCGATCTTTTCCGCCGACGGCATCGCGTCGATCCCGGTGTCGAGGTCTTCGAGCAGGCCCTCGGGCGTGGTCTCCAGGTCTTCCGCGATCCGTTCGGCAGCAAAGCTCACCGCATCGCGCGCCGCCTCCACCCGGGCTTCGGCCCGGGCGCGCGCCTCACGGGCTTCGCCCGCCAGCCGCTCGGTCTCGCGCTCGGCCACCGTCGCTTCGCGCAGCGCGCCCTCGGCCCCGCTCAGCGCGTCGGCTGCCGCGGCGCGGCGCGCCTCGGCCTCGGCGATGGTGCGCGCCAGCTCGTCGCGCTTGGCCTCCAGCTCGCCCGGCGCGGCCATGGCCTCCTTGAGCTCGGCCTCGCTTTCTTCCTTGCGCACGGCAAGCTCGGCGAGCCGCTTGCCCGCGTTTTCGAGCCGCAGCCGCCAGCCCGAGACCTCCTTGGTGATCTCCTGCGACCGCTTGGTCCGGGCCTCGCCTTCGCGTTTCAGCTCCTCATGTGCCGAACGCGCCGCCAGCATCGCGCTGCGCGCCGCCTCGACCACGCGCTTCTCGTCCTCGACCTTGTCGCGGGCGGCGTCGAGGTCGGGCAGCTCGGCAGCCGCTTTCTCGGCCTCGGCCAGCCGTCCCCGCGCGCCCTCGGCGTCTTCGGCATGGCGTTTCACCGCCAGCGAGAGGTTTTCGAGCTTGCCGGCGGCGAGGTTCCGGTCGGCCTCTGCCCGCGACAGCGCCCGCGCGCCCTCGGCCATCGCCCGATCGGCCTCGCGCCGCGCGTCGCGCGCCTGCCGGTCGGCTTCGGTGGCTTCGGTGAGCGCGGCCCGCAGGCCCTCATGGGTCTCACGGGTGCTACCGGCGCGCGCTTCGGCCACCTCCAGATCCTGCTTGAGCCCGTCGAGCCGGTTCATCTGTTCGAGCCGCAGCGCGGCGGTCGAAGACGAATCCTCCGCCCCCGCGCGCAGCCCGTCCCAGCGCCACAGATCGCCCGACCGGCTGACCAGCCGCTGGCCCGGCAGCAGCGCGGGCTGCAACCGCGCGCCGTCCTCGGGCGCGACGAGGCCCACCTGCGCCATCCGGCGGCTGAGCACCCCGGGCGCACGGACATGTGACACAAGCGGGGTCACGCCCTCGGGCAGCGGCTGCGGCGCGTCGTAATCGGGCAGAAGCGCCCAGCCCGAGCCTTCGTCCTCGACCGCGGGCGCGCGCAGATCGTCGGCGAGCGCCGCGCCGAGCGCCTTTTCGAACCCGGGATCGACCCGGACCTTGTCGAGCACCTGGTCGCCGGCGCGGGTGTCGCGTTCGAGGAGGTTGGCCAGCGCCGTCACCTCGGCCCGGAGCGCCGTGACCTCGCCCTCGGCCTCCGACCGGCTGGCGCGCGCTTCCGCCTCGTTTGCCTGCGCCAGGCCCCGCGCCTCGTCGGCGGCGACCAGCGCCGCCTCGGCCGCTTCCGCCCGGGCGGCGAGGCCGGCCTGGGCACTCTCGGCGGCGGCAAAACCGGCGCGCGCGGCCTCGAGCGCTGCGCCTGCCTCTTCCATCGCGACCCCGGCACGGGCCTCTTCGGCCTCGCTGCGGGCGAGCGTCTTGCGGTTGTCTTCCAGCAGGCGCTGGGCCGACTGGTGCCGCGCGGCGAGCCGGGCCACTTCTTCGTTGAGCCGGGTCAGCGCATCTTCGCGCGCCTCTGCCGCCATCAGCGCCGCGCGCGCCTCCTCGGCCGCATCCGCCAGCCGTTCCCCGTGCCCCTCGCTCGCCTTGGCAATCTCGCGGCCCTCCCATTCGAGCCGCTCGATCGTCTCGCCCGCGTCGCGGTTCAGCGCTTCCTCGCGCTCGGCGTCGCGCATCAGCTGGGCGATGCGGGTCTCCAGCGTTTCGATCCGATCCGCGGCCTGGGCCTGCTGGTCGGCAAGCTGGTCGCGCGCCACCTGGAGGCGTTGCAGGATCGCCGCGGCAATCGCCTCTTCTTCGCGGAGCGGCGGCAACCGGTCCTCGGCCGCGACCCGCGCCTTTGCCGCCGCCCGCGCTGCCGCTTCCGCCTGCGCCGCGTCCTTCGATTTCTCGGTCAGCACCTGTTCGGCGGTCAGCCGCGCCTCGTCCGCCTCTTTCCAGCGCCGGTACAGCAACAGCCCTTCGGCCTGCCGCAGTTCCGCCCCGATCGCCCGGTACCGCGCCGCCTGCTTGGCCTGGCGGGCAAGCTGGGCGAGCTGGTGGGCGAGCTGTTCGACCACGTCGTCGACCCGCGCGAGGTTGGCCTCGGTGCCCTTGAGCTTCAGCTCCGCCTCGTGGCGGCGCTGGTACAGACCCGAGATCCCCGCCGCTTCCTCGAGGATCCGCCGCCGGTTCTTGGGCTTGGCGTTGATCAGCTCGGCGATCTGGCCCTGGCGGACGAGTGCGGGGCTGGTCGAGCCGGTCGAGGCGTCGGCGAACAGCATCTGAACGTCGCGCGCGCGCACATCCTTGGCGTTGACCTTGTAAGCGGAGCCCGCGTCGCGGGTGATCCGCCGCACCACGTCGAGAATATCGCTCTCGTTGAAGGCCGCGGGCGCCAGCCGGTCGGAATTGTCGAGCAGCAGCGAGACTTCGGCGAAATTGCGCGCGGGCCGGGTCGCGGCACCGGCGAAGATCACGTCTTCCATCCCGCCGCCGCGCATCGCGGTGGGCCGGTTTTCGCCCATCACCCAACGCAGCGCTTCGAGCAGGTTGGACTTGCCGCAGCCATTCGGCCCGACCACGCCGGTCAGCCCCTCGGCGATGACCAGGTCGGTCGGATCGACGAAGCTCTTGAAACCATTGAGCCTGAGTTTTGTGAACCGCACCCGGCCTGCCCTCGACGTGATTCTCGTTGAGCCGGCATTCTCCGGGGGGTGCTGGCCTGAGTCAACGCGAGGGAAGCCCCATCTAGCGGTGGGGTGGCAGGATATCCACAAAATGTTGCTGGGCTGTCCATTTCCAACCGCATGGGCGCAAAGCGCAATCCCGGCCGGAACGCGCTCTGAAGACGCCGCCATTTGCACCCAATGCGCCGCAATCCGGGTTGACGCCGCCCCCCCGGACGGGCGACAAACTTCCCACATGGTTCCCGTCGGCCGCGCAAAGCGCGCCTGGGAGAATAGGGAATGCGGAGCGGGTGACCCATGTCGGGGCCCTCGAGCCGCAGCCGCCCCCGCGACTGTATGCGGAGAGCGACCGTCACATGCCACTGGGAGACATCCTCCCGGGAAGGCGGCGGAAGCTGAGACCCGCGAGCCAGGAGACCTGCCATGTCACATGAAACCCACCCGTCGGGGAGACGGGCAAAGGAGTAAGACACATGCATATCGCCCCCGGTCTCATTGACGGCGCCAAGATGGTGCTCGCCTTCGGAACCAGTTCCGCCGCCGCGCTCTATGGCGCCAGGATCGCGCTGGAGACGGTCAGGACCTCCGGTCTCGCCAGCTTCGCCGCTCGTGGCCTCATCGCGACCGGTGCCGTGCTCACCTTCTTCCAGCTCCTGCCGCATCCGCCGGTGGGCGTGTCGGAAGTGCACCTGATCCTCGGTTCGACCCTGTTCCTGACCCTCGGCGCAGGTCCGGCCGCGCTCGGTCTCGCGCTCGGCCTGCTGCTGCAGGGGCTGTTCTTCGCCCCGTTCGATCTGCCGAACTACGCCGCCAACGTGACCACGCTCCTGGTGCCGCTCTACGCCATGGCCGCGCTCGCGCGCCGCATCGTCGCCCCCGGCACGGCCTATGTCGATCTGAGTTACGTCCAGGTCGCCAAGCTGTCGGCCGCCTTCCAGGGCGGGATCGTCGCCTGGGTCGCCTTCTGGGCCTTCTACGGCCAGGGCTTCGCCGCCTGGGAAAGCGTCGCCACCTTCGGGCTCGCCTACATGACCGTCCTGCTGATCGAACCGCTGGTCGATCTCGCCGTGCTGGCGGCGGCGAAAGCTGCAAAGGGCCTCAAGGGCTCCGGCCTCGTCACCGAGCGCCTCTACGCCTGATACTCCGGGGCGGCGCAGACCAGTCCGGTTCTGCGCCGCGTCATCGCGACAGGATCCAGGAGAAATGCCATGACCAATTCACTGACCGCAACCCGCGGCCGGAGCGAGTCTTCCATCGCAGCCGTGTTCGCGCTGTTTCTGACCGGCGCCGTTCTGGTGTTCATCGCCGGTTTCGCTAACGCGACGCCCCTGCACAGCCCGGCGCATGACGCGCGCCATGCCAACGGTTTCGCCTGCCACTGAGGCAGCATCACCGGCATGATACGTCAAATCATTCCCGGCGCGCTGATCGCCGGAACGCTCGCCGGCACCGTGGCCGCGGTGCTGCACATCCTTTTTGTCACACCCAGCCTGCTGGAGGCAGAGCTGTTCGAGACCGGCGCGCGCGTGCATTTCGGCGACGGCGGCGCAGCCAGCGCCGCGGGCGGTGTCGATCTCTGGGCCAGCTGGGGCCGGCATCTCGGGACCTTCGGGTTCGACATCATCACCTATTGCGGGTTCGCGATGATGTTGACCGCGCTTTTCGTGCTGGCGCACTCCGCCGGCCGGCCGGTCACCGCGCGGGCGGGGCTGGTCTGGGGCATCGCCGGGTTCGTCGCCGTCCATCTCGCCCCAAGCGCCGGTCTGGCCCCCGAGCCGCCCGGGATCGAAGCGGCGGCGCTGACGGCGCGCCAGATCTGGTGGGTCGGGACGGTGTGTGCCAGTGGCGCGGGCCTGGCCCTGATCGCTTTCGGGCGCGGTGCCCTCGCACCCGCCGCGGGCATCGCCCTCCTGGCCGCGCCACATATCATCGGGGCGCCGCAGCTGGAGGCATATTCCGGCGTGGTGCCGCCGGAAATCGCGTCGCGTTTCGTCGGTCGCAGCCTTGCAACAGCAGCGGCAAGCTGGGTCAGCCTCGGCTGGCTCGCGGCGTATTTCTTCACTCGAAAGGAGGCCTAGGTGCCCGCCAAGATCCCCGCCACCGTCGTCACCGGCTTTCTCGGCGCCGGCAAGACCACCCTGATCCGCCACCTGCTCGACAATGCGCAGGGCAAGCGCATCGCCCTCATCATCAACGAGTTCGGCGATCTCGGCGTCGATGGCGACATCCTCAAGGGCTGCGGCGACGAGACCTGTTCCGAAGAAGATATCTTCGAACTCTCCAACGGCTGCATCTGCTGCACTGTGGCCGAGGATTTCATCCCGACGATGGAAAAGCTCCTCGCCCGCCCCGACGCGCCCGATCACATCGTGATCGAGACGTCGGGCCTCGCGCTCCCGCAACCGCTGGTCCGCGCCTTCCAGTGGCCGCAGATCTCGACCCGCGTCACCGTCGATGGCGTCGTGACCGTGGTTGACGGCAAGGCCGTCGCCGAGGGGCGGTTCGCCGCCAACCTCGACGCGGTCGATGCCCAGCGCAGGGCCGACGGCAACCTCGACCACGAGACGCCGCTCTCGGAACTGTTCGAAGACCAGATCGCGGCGGCCGACATGATCGTCGTCAACAAGGCCGACCTGCTCGGCGCCGACGAGGCGGACGCGCTGGTGACGAAGCTCGGGGCCGAAGCGCGCGCCGGGGTGCATGTGGTGCGCTCGACGCTCGGGCAACTGCCCGTCGAAGTGGTGCTCGGCCAGGGCGCCGAAGCCGAGGCCAACATGGCGGGTCGCGACGAGGTGCATCACCACCACCACGATCACGGCGACGATCACGGCGACGATCACGACGGCGATCATGACGATGACCACGACGACGAACACCACCATCACCACGACCACGACGATTTCGAGAGCTTCGTGGTCGAACGCGCCGAGGTGACCGACCCGGCCGCCTTTGCCGAACAGGTCGCGGGCGTGATCCGGGCGCATGACATCCTCCGGCTCAAGGGCTTCGTCGCGGTCGCCGGCAAGCCGATGCGCCTCACCCTCCAGGCCGTCGGCCCCCGGGTCGACACGTACTACGACCAGCCCTTCGGCGATGCCCCGCGCACCACGCGGCTCGTGGTGATCGGCCAGGCCGGGCTCGACCGCGCGGCAATCGCCGAGGCGCTGGTGGCATGATCCTGTCCGTCGAGAAGGGCGACCCAAGGACGCCGGGGGCAAGCGCGCTTCTCGAACAGAGCCATGCGCTGATGCGGGAGCTGTTCCCGCCCGAGGACAACTTCTTTCTCGACATCGACGCGCTGACCGCGCCGCATATCGCCTTTTTCGTTGCGCAGAGAGAGGACGAGATCCTCGGTACCGCCGCGCTCGCCGACAAGGGCGCCTATGGCGAGGTCAAGTCCATGTTCGTGGCCGAGACGGCGCGCGGCCTCGGCGTCGGCGCGGCGTTGCTCGACGCCGTCGAGGCCGAAGCGCGGACCCGGGGCCTGCCTGCCTTGATGCTGGAAACCGGCAACCTCCTCCACGCCGCACACCGGCTCTACGCCCGCGCCGGCTTTACCGAGCGCGGGCCCTTCGGCGACTACCCCAACGCCAGATCCTCGCTGTTCATGGAAAAGCGGCTGGGTTGATGGCGGGCACCCGGCATCGCGAGGCAAGGTTGGCGGCGCGGTCGGACGCCTCCGGCGGGAGTATTTTTGCCAAGAAAAAAGAAGGTGCGGGAGCGCTATTTGCCCGACCGCTTCTCCGCGGCCGCCCTCATCCGCGCGACCAGCTCGGCCTTGGTCTCGGCTTTGCCGTAGGGGTTCTTCTTGCTGCCACGCGCATTGTGTTCGGCGTGACGGGGGGCGTTCTTGCCAAATTTCGGCGCGCCTGCGGCCTTGTAATCCATGATCGTCTCCGGATCCTGTTCGCCATGCCTCCTGACAGAGAGCGGGGTGCCACGCAAGTCATACCCCTTTTTCTTGGTGCAAATACTCACAAAAAACGGCGCCACCGGAGGGGAGGCCGGGCCTGATGCACCTGCTTGCCGCCACCCCCGGACAGATCGGCGACGGCAAGGAGCCGGTCGACCTCGGCCAGACCGCGGCCGATCTGGTGTTCATCTCCGCCGCCGACACCGAGCTCGCCGCGCTCTCCGCGGCGCGGGCCGAGATGGCGGCCGCGCCCTCGCTCAGGCTTGCCAATCTCACCCATCTCGCGCACCCGATGTCGGTCGATCTGCACATCGAAAGCTGTGCCCGGGCCTCGCGGCTCGTTGTCGCCCGGGTGCTCGGCGGCGTCGGCTACTGGCGCTACGGCGCCGAGCAATACGCCGCCCATCTCCACGCCGCGGGCGTGCCGCTGGCACTTCTGCCGGGCGACGACAAGCCCGACCCGGAGCTGCGCCGTCTCTCCACCATCCCGGACGAAGACTACGACGCGCTTTGGGCGTTTCTCGTCGAGGGCGGGCCGGAAAACGCGGTGGGCTTCCTCGCCCATGCCCGGGCCATGCTCGACGGTACCGCGCGCCCCGAACCCGCCCGGCCGCTCCTGCGCGCGGGCGTCTACTGGCCGGGCGAGGGGGTGAGCGACCTCGCCGCGTTGCGCCGGGTCTGGACCGGGGGCGCGTCCGTCGTCCCCTTCGTCTTCTACCGCGCGCTCGTCGAAGGCGCGGGGCTCGATCCGGTGATCCGGCTGACGAAGGCGCTGTTGAAGCGCGGGCTCAACCCGCTGCCGGTCTTCGTCGCCTCGCTGAAAGACCCGGTCTCGGCGGCGACGCTCGCCCGGCTCTTTGCCGAGGCGCCACCCTCGGTGATCCTCAACGCGACCGCCTTTGCGGTGGGCACGCCCCATGACGACGCGCAAGCCGACAATCCCCTCGCCAGCCCCGAAGCCAACGCGGCGCCGGTCTTCCAGGTGGTGCTCTCGGGCGGCGCGGAAGCGGCCTGGGAAGAGGGGCTCACCGGGCTTTCGGCCCGCGACATCGCGATGAACGTGGCTCTGCCGGAAGTCGATGGACGGGTGCTCACTCGGGCGATCAGCTTCAAGGACGAGGCCTATTTCGACGAGGCCACCCAATGTCCGATCGCCGCCTACCGCGCGCGCATCGACCGGGTCGCCTTCGTCGCCGACCTTGCCGCCAACTGGGCGCGGCTGCGCCACACGCCCGCGCCCGAGCGCAAGGTGGCGCTGGTGCTCGCGAACTACCCCAACAAGGACGGCCGCCTTGCCAACGGTGTTGGGCTCGACACGCCGGCCGCCACCGTCCACGCGCTGGGTCTCTTGCAGAACGCCGGCTACCGCGTCACCGCCCCGCCCGCCGATGCGAAAGCGCTGATGGACGCGATCATGGCCGGCCCCACCAACTGGCTCACCGACCGCGCCGAGCGGGCGGGCGGGGTCGAGCTCACGATGGCCGACTACCAGATCGCCTGGGGCCAGCTCCCCGACGCCGTGCGCGCCGCCGTGACCGAGCGCTGGGGCCCGCCCGAGGCGGACCCGTTCTACGAGCCCGGCGAGACCGATTGCGGCCGGTTCAAGCTCTCGGTCCTGACCTTCGGCAATGTCGTTGTCGGGCTCCAGCCCGCGCGGGGCTACAACATCGACCCGACCGACACCTACCATGCCCCCGACCTGGTGCCGCCGCACAATTACCTCGCCTTCTACATCTGGCTGCGCCATGTCCACGGCGCCCATGCGATCGTGCATATGGGCAAGCACGGCAANNACGCCTGCGGGAACAGTCCAGGTACTTAACGCGTTAAGTAATTCAGGCTACAGAACCGATGCGGTCCCAAACGATGGCGACGCGCTGATGCGCCATCTGATGGCCGGGCCGACCAATGCGGCACGGGACGGGCGCGAAATCCGGGAGACTTTGCCAGTTGCGGACTATCGCGCATTCTTCGAAGCGCTGCCGGAGAAGGTGCGCGACGAGGTAACGGAACGCTGGGGCGCGCAGGAGACCGATCCCTATTTCGATGCGGAAGCGAGCAGTTTCGCGCTGCCGATCTGTCGGTTCGGCCATGTTGCCGTCGGAATCCAGCCGGCGCGCGGCTACAACATCGATCCGAAGGAAAGTTACCATTCGCCGGACCTCGTGCCGCCGCATGGCTATCTCGCTTTCCATGCGTGGCTGAGGCAGTCGTTTGCGGCGCTTGCCGTCGTGCATATGGGCAAGCACGGCAATCTCGAATGGCTTCCCGGCAAGGCGCTCGCGCTGTCGGAGGCGTGCCTGCCCGAGGCGGTGCTGGGGCCCATGCCCCATGTCTATCCGTTCATCGTCAACGACCCGGGCGAGGGGACGCAAGCCAAGCGCCGGGCGCAGGCGGTGATCGTCGATCACCTGACCCCGCCGCTCACCCGCGCCGAAAGCTATGGGCCGATGCGCGACCTCGAAGCGCTGGTGGACGAGTATTTCGAGGCGGCGGGCGTCGATCCGCGTCGGATCGAGCAGCTTCGGCGCGAGATCCTGTCGCTGAGCCAGGCCACCGGGCTCGATGCCGATGTCGGCATGGGCGGGGAAGATGCCGAAACCGACCTCGCGAAGCTCGACGCCTATCTCTGCGAACTCAAGGAAGCGCAGATCCGCGACGGGCTGCATGTCTTCGGCCAATCGCCCGAGGGCCGGCTCGAACGCGACCTCGTGCAGGCGCTGGTCCGGGTTGCGCGTGGACAGGGGCAGGGCGGCGATGCCTCGCTGCCGCGCGCCCTCGCGGCCGATCTGGGCCTTGGCTTCGACCCGCTCGACTGCGATCTCGCTGCGCCCTGGGACGGCCCGCGGCCCGAAGCGCTGAGCGGCCCGGAGAGATGGCGCAGTCACGGCGATACCGTGGAGCGGCTGGAGGGTCTGGCCGCGCGGTTGATCGCGGGCGAAGCAGCGGCGCCGGGGCCTCAGAGCCAGGCCGTGCTGGACGAGATCGACGCCCGGGTGAGACCTGCGGTCCGCGCCTGCGGCGAGCGGGAGGGGGAGGGGCTCCTCACCGCCCTTTCAGGGCACTTCGTCGCCCCTGCGCCATCCGGCGCGCCCACCCGCGGCCGCCTCGACACGCTCCCCACGGGGCGCAATTTCTACTCGGTCGACACCCGCGCCGTGCCCACGCCCACCGCCTGGGCGCTGGGGTGGAAATCGGCCAACCTCCTGATCGAGAAACACCTGCAGACCGAGGGCGACTGGCCCCGCGCGCTCTTGATCACCGCCTGGGGCACGGCCAACATGCGCACCGGCGGCGACGACATCGCCCAGGCGCTTGCGCTGATGGGGGTGAAGCCCACCTGGGACGCGCAGAACCGCCGGGTGACAGGCTTCGAGATCCTGCCCCACGCCGTGCTCGGCCGTCCGCGCGTAGATGTCACGCTGCGGGTCTCGGGTTTCTTCCGCGACGCTTTCCCCGGCCTCATCGCACTGGTCGATTCGGCGGCCCGCGCCGTGCAGGCGCTGGACGAGCCCGACGACGCCAACCCTGCCGCCGCCCGCGCCCGGGCGGGCGAGAGCGGCGCCCGGGTTTACGGCGCCAAGCCCGGGGCCTATGGCGCCGGGCTCCAGGCGCTGATCGACGAGCGGATCTGGTCCACCAAGGCGGATTTCGCCGAGGCCTATCTGGACTGGGGCGGCTATGCCTATGGCGCCGGGACGGAAGGGCACCGCGACCGCGCGGGGCTGGAGCAGCGCCTGGCCCAGGTCGAGGCGGTGGTGCAGAACCAGGACAACCGCGAGCACGACCTGCTCGACAGCGACGATTACTACCAGTTCGAAGGCGGCGCGGCGGCGGCCGTCGCCACGCTCCAGGGCCGGGACCGCCCGGTCTACCACAACGACCATTCCCGCCCCGAACGCCCCGTCATCCGCACCCTCGACGACGAGATCGGCCGGGTGGTGCGGTCGCGGGTGGTGAACCCGAAGTGGATCGAGGGGGTCAAGCGCCATGGCTACAAGGGCGCTTTCGAGATCGCCGCGACGGTCGATTATCTCTTTGCCTTCGCCGCCACCACCGGCGCGGTGAAAAACCACCATTTCGACATGGTCCACGCGGCCTTTCTCGAAGACGAGGACACCCGCGATTTCATCGCCGAGCACAACGCACCGGCGTTGGTCGAGATCGCCCAGCGGCTCGGCGAGGCGATCGACCGCGGGCTGTGGCAGCCCCGGTCCAACTCGGCGCGCGCGTTGATCGAACGGCTGGCAGAGCGGTGAGGGCGGCGCCTCCGGCGGGAGTATTTTCGCCAAGAAAAAGGGGCGGTGCGGGTCGGGCGATGATCCGGGACAACGGGATCGAGGAATGGAAGTTCAGGCCTCCGGCGGGAGCATATTTGCCAAGATGAAAGCGCGCCCCCCCGATCCCTGGCGTCTGGCGACGGCGGATGACCCGGCCCCGGTGCTCGCACTGATCCGCGCCGAGTTTGCCTACATGGACGGGCGGATCGACCCGCCGTCGTCGATGCACCGGCTGACGGGGGCGGATGTGGCCCGGCAGGCGGAGGCGGGCGAGGTCTGGGTGATCGGCCCGGCGGATGCGCCGCGCGCCTGCGTATTCCTTACCCCGAAGCCCGGGACGCTCTACATCGGCAAGCTTGCGGTGGCGGGGCCCGCGCGGGGGCGGGGGCTGGCGCGGCGGCTGGTCGGTCTTGCCGAGACGCGCGCCCTTGCACTGGGTCTTCCGGTGCTGGAGCTTCAGACCCGGGTCGAGCTCACCGAGAACCATGCCGCCTTCGCCCGGCTCGGCTTCGCCCGCGTGGGCGGGACGGCCCATCCGGGCTACGACCGGATCACCTCCTACACCTACCGAAAACCCGTCAATCCACCCGGTCGCGGCTGAACAGATAGACCGCCCCGCCGATCACCAGCGGTACGGCGAAGAACAGGAACACCGCCCGGTAGCCCGCCACCGGATCGCCCGCGACCTTGGCGCCCTCGTAAACCCAGCTCGAGGTGAACTGGAACAGCCCGACGCCGGAGATACCGAGGAGGTTCATGAAGGTCACGCCGCGCCCGGTGAGATGCGGCGGGAACCAGGCGCGGGCATGGGCCATGATGAGCGGGAACCCGGCACCGAAAAACCCGGTCGCCGCAACCATGACCGTCACCGCGACGACACCCGGGGCGGGGAAGGCCCAGAGCGTGAACATCGCCGCCACGGCGCAGGCGTTGCCGGCCACGATGACCCATTTGCGCGTGCCAAGGATCCGGTCAAGCGGACCGTAGGCGAAGGTGCCGAGGATCATCGCGAGCCCCATCGCGAGCGTCACCAGGCCGATCCCGCCCGCGTCGAGCCCGTAGACGTCGCGCAGGAACGGGCCGGTCCAAGCCCCGCGCAGCGCCGCCGAGGGGGCGTAGTTGACGAACATCAGCGGGAAGATCAGCCACAGCGCCGGGATCGCGAGGAGGGTCAGGAGCGAGCCCTTCGCCTCCGCATGCCCCTCCGGTCGCGCCGGGTCGCGCACCACCACGAGGATCAGCGCCGCAATCCCCACCGTGAGGACCGCGAGCCCCCACATCGTCGCCCGCCAGCCAAACGCGCCGGCCGCCCAGGCCAGCGGCATCGAACCGAGGATATTTCCGAGCGATCCGATCCCCAGCACCAGCGCGGCGAGGGTGCCGAACATCGGGGGCGTGAACTCGCGCGCGATGATGAAATAGGCCGCCATCAACACCGCCGAACAGCCGATCCCCATGAGCACCATGGCCCAGAGGATGGCGCCGGGCGCGGTCGCGAGGGCAAAGACCGCCGCCCCCGCGCCCGCGACGGCGAGCAGAACCGCAGCCACCCGGCGCGGGCCCAGATGGTCGAGCGCCCAGCCCACCGGGATCTGCATCACGGCGAAAGCGAGGAACCACAGCCCCGAGGCGCGGCTCAGCACATCCGGCGTGGTGCCCAGATCGGCCTCCAGCGCCGGCGCGAGCACCGGCAGGAAGGCGCGGTAGAACTGGCTGAACACATAGCCCGCGGTGAGCGTGACGATCCCGGCTTTCATCGCTTTCCTCCCCGTTTCAGGCCCCCGGTCCACCCCGGTCGCGCCACTTGGCATGGACCGGCGCTCAGGCGCAAGCCCGCCCGAGGCTTGCGCTCTTCGCAGGTCTGGGGTCATATCGTTGCAAACAATACGAAGGAGCCGTCCCGTGACCGATTTCAACCTCGACGACTTCCTGCCCTATCAGCTCGCCGAATTGTCGCGCCGGGTCAGTGCCGGGTTTTCAAGACATTACCGCGACCGCTACGGGATCTCGGTGGCGGAATGGCGGGTGCTGGCGCATCTCAGCCAGGACGAGGCGGTCTCGGTGCGCGAAATCCACCGCCGGGTGGGCATGGACAAGCCCAAGGTGAGCCGCGCGGCCACCCGGCTCGAAGCGGCGGGCTACATCACCAAGGTGGTGAACGAGAGCGACCGCCGGCTGGTGGAGCTGTCGCTGACCGCCAAGGGCCGCGAGCTGATCGCGACCCTGGCGCCGATCGCGTCCGACTATCAGGCCCGGCTGATGGACGCGCTCGGGACGGGCGCCGACGAGTTCGTGGGTACCGTCCGGGCGCTCACCGGGCAGATTGCCGTCGACGAGGCAAACGCCAAGGATGCGTGACCGCAGGTGCGCAGGGCGCGGCCCCGAGACACCCCGGTTTCAGGCCGTCCCGCCATCAGCGGACAGCAGCAGAGGGTCGATCCCCAGCGCCTTCAGCGCGCGCAGCCATTTTGCCCCGTCGTCGGGGTCGAACACGATGGCCTCGTCGGCATCGACCGTGAGCCAGGCGTTCTGCCTGAGCTCGTTTTCGAGCTGACCCGGCCCCCAGCCGGCATAGCCGAGTGCGGCGAGCGTGTTGTCGGGACCTGCGCCGCGGGCGATGTCGACCAGGATGTCGCGGGTCGCGGTCATCGCGAAGCCGTCGTCGACCCTCAGCGTGCCCGGATAGTCGGGCGCATCGCCGGTGTGCAGCACAAAGCCGCGCGCCGCCTCGACGGGTCCGCCGAAATGCACCGCATGACCGCGGCTGCCGTCGCCGGCGGCGATCTCGAGCTGCGACAGCAGATCGTCGAGGGCGATCTCGGGCACCCGTTTGTTGACGATCAGCCCCATCGCGCCCTCGTCGGAATGCGCACACAGGAACACCACGGTGTGGTCGAACCGCGGGTCGCCCATGCCGGGCATGGCGATCAGCAGCTTTCCGGTGAGGTCCTGGGGGGTCTCGGGCGTTGTCATACGCAGATGATGGGGGCGGGCGCGAAAGGGCACAAGAGGCTTTGCCAAGGGTTCGGGATCTTTCAGCCATTTCCCGCAGATGTGATTTCCGCGTGCCCCGCGGGATCGGGTACGGGGGTGGTCATGACCAGATCCGCTCGTTTCAAGATCATCGCCGCCGCGCTCGCCGGTCTTGCCCTGTCCGCCCCGGGCCTGACCGGTGCCGGCGCCGCCCTCGCCGATCCCGAGCTGCACGCCGAGGTCGATGTGCTGCCGGGCTGGCGCCAGGCCGACGGCACCCATATGGCGGCGCTCCGGATCACCCTCGACGAAGGCTGGAAGACCTACTGGCGCGCACCCGGCGAGGCCGGCATCCCGCCGCAGTTCGACTGGGACGGCTCGCAGAACCTCGGCGGGCTCGACCTCCACTGGCCGCTGCCCGAGCTTATCGTCTCCGGCGGGATGACCAGCCTTGGGTATCTGCACGAGTTGATCCTGCCGATCGAAGTGACGGCGGCCGATCCCTCCGCCGACATCGCGATAGAAGGCCACCTCGCTTTCGGCATCTGCGAACATATCTGCATGCCGCTCGACGCCCGGGTCTCGGCGGTCCTGCCGGCGGCTGCCGCGGACCAGGACCCGCGCATCCTCGGCGCGCTCGCGGCCCGGGCCGATACCGCCGCCGAGGCCGCCGTGGTCGCTGCCGACTGCAGCGTCGAGCCGATTTCCGACGGGGTGCGGGTCACCGCGCGGATCGACATGCCCACCCTCGGCGCGGAGGAATACCTCGTGGTCGAGCCTGCCGACCGGTCGATCTGGGTGTCGGAGGCGATGGTGGAGCGGACCGGCGACATCCTGATTGCCGAGGCCGACCTCGTGCCTGCCGACGCCAAACCCTTCGCGCTCGATCCGGCAGATCTGCGGATCACCGTGCTGACCAAGGGGCGCGGTGTCGACATCGAAGGGTGCGCGCCTTCCGAATAGGCGCGGTGTCGCACTGCGCACTGCACGCGACGCGCCCGGCGCAGGACCCGGAATGGCCACGCGGCGTGACCTGCGCGATCACCGCCCGGATTGCGGGCGGGACGCCCCGCGCAGACCGCCGCCGTGGCGGGACCGGCCAAAGGTCGGCAGGCACGGTTTCCACGGCGCGATGACTGCCGGAACGCCTGTCGAAGACCCTTGATTATCCGTGCCTTTTCAACCCGTTCCTGCTCACCTACTCCCCCAGGGAAGGGATCCCTGGTTCTCGCGATAAGTCTTTATATATCAGTGACTTGATGCGTGTCCCCGTTCGCCGATTTTTGACCTTTCTCGTACCGGCATCCGGGCGCACATGATCCGGTCGGTTGGGGCGGCCGCGTCCTGACGAAATCCTGCAAGATAGCGCGGCGCTGCGCGGTCTAACCTGCCGCCGCAACCAGGGCTTGTCCGAGCGCCAGACCCCCGTCACCGGCCGGCACGCCGTGGTGGAGGAGGACCGGCAGCCCGTCGAGGTGCCGCAGGAGCGCGGCCTGCAGGACAGCGTTCTGTAGCACGCCGCCGGAAAGTGCCACGGCTTCTGCGCGGCCGGCCTCGACCTCGCTGCGCGCAACCCTGGCGAAGGCGCTCGCGAGACCTTCGTGAAACATCGCCGCGGCCGTTTCCACCGGGACCCGGGCGGCCGCCCAGGCCTGCCACATCGGGGCCGGGTCGATCTCGCCGCCTGTCACATCGAAGGGCCAGCCCGCCCCCCCGGACACACCGGCGGCGGCGGCCTCCAGCGCCATGCCGGCCTGGGCCTCAAAGCTCATCCGCGCGGGCGCGAGACCCAGCGCAAAAGCGAAGGCATCGAACAACCGCCCGGCCGAGGACGACGCAGGCGCGTTGACGCCCCTCGCCACCGCCTGACGCAGCAGCGCCCGCGGGGCGTCGGGCATCAGCGCGTCGGCCTGCGGCGCAAGCCCGGCGGCATCGAGCCGGACGAGCGCGTTGCGCCAGGGTTCGCGGTTGGCCGCGTCGCCGCCGGCGAGCGGCGCCGGTTTGAGCCACCCCGCCCGGTCGATTTCGGCGTAGTCGCCCACCAGAACTTCGCCGCCCCAGATCGTGCCGTCCGGTCCAAGCCCCAACCCGTCGAGGATGATCCCCGCGACCTTGCCGCCGTCGCGCGGCCAGCCGTTTTCGCCGAGCACGCTGGCGAGATGGGCGTGGTGATGCTGAACCCGGGTCACCGGCAGGCCCAACGCCTCGCCGGCCTGTGTCGCCCGGTAGCCGGGGTGCAGATCGACCGCGACGCGCGCCGGGTGGTGGTCGAACAGCGCCGTGTAATCGGCGCGCGCCTGTTCGTAGGCCTCCCATGTCAGCGCATCCTCGAGGTCGCCGAGGTGATGGCCGAGCAGCGCCTGGCCGTTCTTGGTGAGACAGAGCGCGGCCTTCATCTGGCCACCCATTGCCAGCACCTGCGGGCTGTCTTCGAACCCCGGCGGCAGCGGCAACGTGCCCGGCACCCGACCGCGGGCCCGGCGGATCACCATTGGCCCGGCGGGCGTCACCCGCTCGACCGAATCGTCCAGCCGCCGCGCGATCTCACGGTCGTGCATCACCATCGCATCGGCGAAGCCCGCGAGCTTGTCGCGCGCCTCCCGGTTGCCGATGACCTGCGGTTCGCCGGAGAGATTTCCGGACGTCATCACCAGTGGGCGCGCGACCGCGTCGAGAAGCAGGTGGTGCAGCGGTGTATAGGGCAGCATCCAGCCCAGCGCCGCCTGGCCGGGGGCAAGCGCCTCGGGCAGGGGCGCGCCGGCCTTCGCAAGCAGCACGATCGGCGCGGCCGGTTCGCGCAGCAAGCTCCATTCCTCGGCACTTACCGCGGCATGGGCCTTTATCATCGCCTCGTCGCCCATCAGCGCGAGGGGTTTCGCCGGGCGCCGCTTCCTGTCCCTCAGCCGTGTCACCGCCGCGGCATCGGTCGCATCGCAGGCCAGGTGAAACCCGCCGAGCCCCTTGATCGCAACGATTTGACCGCCGCACAGCGCTTCGGCGGCCAGGGCGATCGCATTGCCCGCCGCTTCGGCACCGTCCCGCTCGAACCAGATCCGCGGCCCGCAACTCGGGCAGGCGATAGGTTGGGCATGGAACCGGCGGTCGCCCGGATCGCGGTACTCCGCCCCGCACTCCGGGCACATCTCGAACGGCGCCATGGTGGTCCTGGGCCGGTCGTAGGGCAGCCCTTCGATGATGGTGAAGCGCGGGCCGCAATGGGTGCAATTGGTGAACGGATAGAGGTACCGGCGCGCCCCGGGATCGCGGATCTCGGTGAGGCAGGCCGGGCAGGTCGCGGCATCGGGCGTGACCCGGGTTTCCGCGCCGGACGGACCGCTCGCTGCGATCTCGAAACCGGCGGGCAGGTCGTCCGGGGCCCACGGCCCGGGCTCGACCGCGTCCACCCTGGCGAGCGGCGGCGCCTCGGCCGAGAGCGCTGTTTCAAGCCGGTCGAGCGCCGCCTGCGCCCCCGCTGCATAGACCAGGACACCCTCGGCATCGTTCAGCACCCGGCCGCGCAGCCCCTCGCGCCGCGCAAGCGTCCAGACGAAGGGCCGAAAGCCCACGCCCTGCACCTGTCCGCGCACCCTGATCCGCCGAGCCTCCGTCATGGGGCGATCATAGCTGCCGCCCCGGGCCCCGCCTAGCATTGCCCTTTCACCCTGGTGCAAATACTCAAGCCGCCAACCGTCCCGACTCACTTGACGCCCCCGGCAAATGCGCCTACACGCGCGGGACGGAATTCGGGGCGCCTCATCAGCGGCGCCCATTTGTGTTGACCGGCCAGGCCGGGGCCCCTGCGACGGGCCCACCGGAACCAGCCCGGAAAATGAGGAAAAGACCATGTCGCGTGTCTGCGAACTGACCGGTAAAGGCCCGATGACTGGCAACAATGTCAGCCACGCCCACAACAGAACCCGCCGCCGTTTCCTGCCGAACCTCAACGACGTTACGCTCGTGTCCGAGGCGCTCGGCAAGACCTTCAAGCTGCGGATCTCGGCTTCGGCGCTGCGCACCGTCGATCACCGCGGCGGGCTCGACGCCTTCCTCGCCAAGGCGAAAGATCAGGACCTTTCGCCCAACGCGCTGAAGATCAAGAAAGAACTCGCCAAAGCGCAGGCCGCCGAGGCCTGATCCCCTTCGGCGCGACCGAAACGGCCCTGCCTTCGGCGGGGCCTTTTTCGTTGCCGGAAAGTTCTTAAAACTTTAGCGGTCCGGGCGCGAACAAACCCTGCCTTAACGTTCCTCGCCCATGCTCCGTCCCGTGTAGTGGGAGAGCGGAGTATGCCAGCGCCAGGGGTTTGGGGCGAGGAATTCCTCGTCAACGCAGTCACCACGGGCGCGCAGCTGACGCCCGTCGTCACTGCGCTCGCCAATGGCCGTTTCGCCATCGCCTATACGGATTTCTCGCGGGCGGCGCTCGACGGGTTCACCGACACCTCGGACAGCGCGGTCCGGGTTCAGGTCTTCGGGACCGGCGGCGCGGCGGTCTCCCAGACGATCCAGGTCAACACCGTCACCAGCTACAAACAGGATTCACCGCGGATCGCGCCGCTCGCCGATGGCGGATTCGCGGTCACCTATGCCGATCATTCGACCGGTTGGAACAGCGGCGGCGACGATCCCTCCGCCGAAGCTGTCCGACTGCAGCGGTTCGACGTGGACGGCGACAAGATCGGCGCCGAGATCCTGGTCAACACCACTGTGCTCGGACCTCAGCACTACCCTTGCGTTGCGCTCCTCGAAACCGGCCAGTTCATCGTCGGCTGGGATGACGGCAATTCAGATAACAACGGGGATCTCAAAGCCCAGATGTTCAATCCCGACGGCACCTTCGCAGGCGAGGAGGTCAGGTTGAACGACCACACCGACGGGTGGCAGAGCGGCAGCGATATCGTCGGGCTGGTCGGCGGCGGTTACGCGGCCACCTGGGTCGATGCCAATGGACCCGACGGCGATCTCGCCACGATCATGGCCCGGGTCTTCAAGGGCGACGGCGAGCCGCTGGAGGCAGAGTTCCAGGTCAACAGCACCGCGACGGGCGACCAGTTCCAGCCCAGCATCACCGCGCTTGCCGACGGCGGCTTCTTCGTCGCCTGGACCGACAATTCCCGCGGCGTCGAGACCGGGGGCGACGACGCCTCGCATTACGCGATCCG
>JAGRMP010000587.1 GCA_020441225.1 Maritimibacter sp.
CGATCTCGATCTCGCAGCCGAGGTGCCCGACGGTCTCGCGCACCACCGCCCCGTAATCCGACGGCAGCGGCGGCGCGGCGTTGGAGGCCTCGTAGGGAATGCCGAGCCCGCCGCCGAGGTCGAGCCGGGTGATCTCGTGCCCGTCGGCGCGCAGCTGTTCGGTGAGCTCGGCCACCTTGGTATAGGCGGCGCGGTAGGGGGCCAGATCGGTGAGCTGCGAGCCGATATGGACGTCGATGCCCACGACCTTGAGGTTCGGCTGCGCGGCGACCTCGGCATAGGCGGCGCGGGCCTTGGCGATCGGGATGCCGAACTTGTTCTCGCTCTTGCCGGTGGCGATCTTGGCGTGGGTCTTGGCGTCGACATCGGGGTTGACCCGGATCGTCACCGGGACGGTCACCCCGAGGCTGGCGGCCACCGCCTGCAGCGCAAACATCTCGGGTTCGCTTTCGAGATTGACCTGCCGGATCCCGCCCTCGAGCGCGATCCGCATCTCCTCGCGGGTCTTGCCGACGCCGGAAAACACGATCCGCTCGCCCGGCACCCCCGCCGCCTTCGCGCGCAGGTATTCCCCCGCCGAGACCACATCCATCCCCGCGCCCATGTCGCCCAAGAGCTTGAGGACAGCAAGGTTGGAATTGGCCTTCACCGCGTAGCACACGAGGTGGTCCATGCCTCCGAGCGCCTCGTCGAAGACCTGGAAATGCCGCCGCAAGGTGGCGGCGGAATAGACGTAGAACGGCGTACCGACGCTGGCCGCGATCTCGGGGAGCGCGACTTCTTCTGCGTGAAGGATGCCGGAGCGGTAGGTGAAATGGTCCATTGCGGGCCTCATGAAACGGTCGGGCCGTGATAGCACGTGGGCCGCGCGGCGCAATTCGGTTTCGGACGGCTACACCGTCCGACCCGGCGAGGGGCGCTGCCCCTCGCGCTCCCCGGAGTATTCTTGCCAAGGAAAAAGGGGCCTCTGTCAGCCCACCGGCCGGGTCCGCAGGAACAGATAGAGCGGCAGGCCGAAGGAGACGCCGACGAAGAGCGTGGCGGGGATGGCAACCAGCGCCACCCAGTTGCGCCGCACCCGGGTCTCGGCGAGGCACCACAGGATCAGCGCGGTGGCCGAGATCAGCAGGTCGAGCGTGAGGCCGGTGACGGCGTCGTTCGCCGTCCAGAGCGCGATCATGCCCGGCAACGATCCCCCTTCGCCGCGCAGATAGGCGAGGAAATACCACATCGGCCAGAGCGCGCCGATCACGGCGAGGACAAGGTAGGTGAGGCGCAGGCGGGACATGGGGTCATGTGGACGTAAAACGCCGCGCCCTGCAAGTCCGCGCCGTCTCAGGCGCGGCCGTCGGTGAACTCGACCAGGTCCCACAGGGTGCCGTAGAGGTCCTCGAACACCGCGACGATCCCGTAATCGGCCTGCTTGGGCGGGCGGACGAAGCGCACGCCCCGGGCCTCGAAGGCGGCGTGGTCGCGCCAGAAATCGTCCGTGCGCAGGAACAGGAAAACACGGCCCCCCGCCTGATCGCCGACAAAGCCGCGCTGGTGGTCGTCGCGCGCCCGGGCGAGCAGGATCGACGCGTTGCCCGGCCCCCGCGGCTTCACCACCACCCAGCGCTTGTCCTCGTCCGGCAGAGCCCGGTCCTCGACCAGCTCGAAGCCGAGGGTCTCGACGTAGAAGGCGATGGCCTCGTCGTAGTCGCGGACCACGAGCGCGACATGGGCGAGGGACTGGGGCATGTCAGCCGCCCGTCAGCCGAGGGTGTCGCGCCAGCGGGCGATCTGTTCGCGCACCCGGACCGGGGAAGTGCCGCCGTAACTCTGGCGCGAGGCGACCGAGGCCTCGACCGTAAGCACGTCGTAGACGCCTTCGGTGATCTCGCCGTTGACGCCCTGCATCTCGTCGAGCGACAGATCGGCGAGGTCGCAGCCCTTTTGCTCGGCAAGCGCCACCAGCGATCCGGTGACATGGTGGGCGGTGCGGAACGGCATGTTCAGCTCCCGCACCAGCCAGTCGGCGAGGTCCGTGGCGGTGGAAAATCCGGAACCCGCCGCCGCCGCGAGGGCCGCGCGGTTGGCGGACATGTCGGTGACCATCCCGGTCATCGCCGCCAGCGCCAGCATCAGCGAATCGGCGGC
>JAGRMP010000588.1 GCA_020441225.1 Maritimibacter sp.
ACGGCATCTCGAAAGCGCTGCAGCTTTACGAACCGTCCCTGCGCGGTGCGCTCAAGGCTGCGGGCTTCCTGACCCGCGACTCGCGCGTCGTCGAGCGCAAGAAGTTCGGCCGCGCCAAGGCCCGTAAGAGCTTCCAGTTCTCGAAGCGCTAAGGTTTCACCGAGATTTTGCGAAAGGGCCGCCCCGGGGCGGCCCTTTTGTTTTGCGCGTCGCGCTCCCGGTCACGACCCGTGGAACGGCAGCGCCAGGACCGCCGGCACCTGGCGGTAGTCGGGCAGGGCGCTGTCGGGATCGGTCCCGAGTTCCGCCGGCGCCGCACCGGGACGGTAGACGAAGGTACCGAAGACCTGGTCCCAGATCGACAGGGTGGCGCCGTAGTTCAGCGCCTCGCCCATGTCGGCCGAATGGTGGTAGCGGTGCAGTTCCGGGCCGATGAACAGGTAATTCGCGGGCCCAAGCCGCAGATCGACGTTGAAATGGCTGATCATGCCGTGAAAGGCGTTGACCACCAGGAAGATCAGCACCGCCTCGGGCCGGTAGCCCATCAGCCAGATCGGCCCGATGATCGCCACGCTCTGGATGATGACCACGTTGAACGGATGCGAGACCGCGTGCATCAGCACGTAGAGCCCGCGCGGCAGGTGGTGGGCGGCATGGATCTTCCACAGCACCCGCCCGGGATGGCCGCCCATCTCGTGCATCGCCCGGTGGATCCAGTAATTGAGGAACTCGAACACCAGGAACAGCACCGGGACCTGCAGCCAGAGCGGCCAGTCCCGCGCCGGGCCGCTGGCGCTGCCCGACAGGGTGATCGAGGCCAGCGCCAGGCCCGTTGACACCAGCGCCAGGGCGCCGCTCGCGAGCACGATATACACCAGATCGACCGGCAGGCTGCGCCAGCTCATCGACCAGCGCGGCTGCAGCGGCACCAGCCACTCGACCGCGAGGCAGGTGACGAGGATCGGCAGGGTGACCAGGATCCAGGCCGGGCGTTCGTCGACCTCCAGCGCCAGGATCGAGGTCAGGGCGAAGATGATCCACAGCCAGCCGGCCGGGTAGAGACCGTAGCGCACCGCCCGGCGCACCATATGGGTCAAGCTCATGTCGTGCTCTCCTTGTTTTTTCGGACAACTGTCCGTAAAATGGCTAGACATGGTGTCGAAACAGGTCCAGCCCCCGATGACGACTTCCGGACAACAGCGCGGCGCTTTGTCCGCGAACACGGCGGACAGCCCCCCCGGCGCCCCTCCCGTCGATCCACGCGTGCGCCGGACCCGGGCGGCGCTGCAGGACGCGCTGATGGCGCTTCTGCGCGAAAAGGACTGGAGCGCGATCAGCACGTCGGCGATCTGCCGCCGCGCCGGGGTCGCCCGTTCCTCGCTCTACGAGCATTTCAACGGCAAGGCCGACATTCTCGACGAGATCTTCGCCACGCATCTGGCCGAGGTCTGCGATATCGGCGGTCCGGGCGACCCCTTGTGCACCCTCGACTGGCTGGTGGATCATGTCGGCGATGCGCCGGGGTTTCTGGCAGGCGCTATGGCCGGACGGCGCGGCGACACGCTGCTGCCCCGGTTCCGCGCCGCGCTCACCCGGAGGCTCGACGCGGAGCTGCGCACCCGCGGCGTGCCCGAGCCCGCCGCCACCGCCGCCTTCGTCATCGGCGGGGCGCTCGCCTACCTGTCCGTCGCGCCGTCGGGAGACGCGCGCGAGGAGGTGCAACGCCTGGCCGCACGGGTGATCGGGTAGAGCCCGCGCCGCCCGTCCGCAGGCCGCCTGTCGGCCCGCATTTGCGATTGC
>JAGRMP010000074.1:0-1702 GCA_020441225.1 Maritimibacter sp.
CGGGGGCGGCGCTCACCGATTTCGCGCAGGCAACGGCTGCCGCGCGCGGCCTCACCCTCGACATGACCCGCAGCTACCGCCAGGCGGCGACCCCCTGCGACCCCGCGCTCAGCGACCGGCTCGCCAAAGCCGTCGAAACCGTCACCGGCGCCCCCGCGCCGCGCCTCGCCTCGGGCGCCACCCACGACGCCTCGGCGATGGCCGATCTCTGCCCGGTGGCGATGCTCTTCACCCGCTGCGCGGGCGGCGTCAGCCACCGGCCCGAAGAGGCGGCGTCCGGCGCCGACATGGCCCGCGCCGTCGCAGCGCTGGTCGCCTTCCTGACCGCGCCCGGCTGGTCCGCGCCGCGCTGAGGCGGCGCCCGCGCTGCCTGCCAAACCGGCATCCTGCCGCCCCGGGGGGCGGGCATGGACCCCGGTCCGTCGCAAACGTACCGGCCCGCTTGCCGGGGGCCGGGTTATCCTGCAATCCTGTGCCGGATCACGGCCGAGGAGGTCCACACATGCCCGAGGGAAACGCCCCGTTTTCGACCGCCGAATACGACCGCAGGATTGCGCTCACCCGCGCCGCGATGGCGGCCGCCGGGATCGAGCTCCTGTTCGTCACCGACCCGTCGAACCAGGCCTGGCTCACCGGCTATGACGGCTGGTCCTTCTACGTCCACCAGGGTGTGATCCTGCCGCTCGAAGGCGAGCCGATCTGGTGGGGCCGGCTCATGGACATGTTCGGCGCGCGCCGCACCTGCTGGATGTCCCACGACAACATGGTGGGCTACGCCGACAGCTACGTGCAATCGACCGAACGCCACCCGATGCAGGAGCTCGCGGCCTATCTCAAGGCGCTCGGTGCCGAGCGCGCCCGGATCGGCGTCGAGATGGAAAACTATTACTACTCGGCCAAGGCCCATGCGGTGCTGACCGAGGAGATGCCCAACGCCGCCTTTTTCGACGCCACAGCGCTCGTCAACTGGCAGCGGCTGGTGAAATCGTCCGAAGAGATCGCCTTTATCCGCAAGGCCGCCCGGATCACCGAAAAGGTCATCGCCACCGCCCTCGACCGCGCAGCACCCGGCGTGCGCAAGAACGACCTCGTCGCCGACATCACCCATGCCGGGATCACCGGGGTCGATGATATCTGGGGCGATTACCCCGCCATCGTGCCGCTCACCCCCTCCGGGCTCGACGCGACCGCGGCGCATCTCACCTGGAACGGCGACCCGATGCGGCCGAATGAGGCGACCTTCTTCGAGCTGTCGGGCTGCTACCGCCGCTACCACGCGCCCTTGTGCCGGACGGTCTATCTCGGCAAACCGCCGCAGGAGATGCGCGACGCCGAACAGGCGCAGCTCGAAGGCATCGCCGCCGCGCTCGACGTGGCGCGGGCGGGCAACATGACCTGCGACATCGCCAATGCCTTCATCGACGTGCTGAAGAAACACGGCATCCCCCGCGAGGGGCGCTGCGGCTACCCGATCGGGCTCAGTTACCCACCCGATTGGGGCGAGCGCACCGCCTCGATCCGCGCCGAGGACACCACCGTGCTGCAGCCGGGGATGACCTTCCATTTCATGCCGGCGCTGTGGATGGACAGCTGGGGGCTGGAGACGACGGAGACGATCCTGATTACCGAAGACGGCCCGGCCGAGACGCTGTGCAATGTCGAGCGCAAGCTGTTCGTGAAGGACTGAAGGGTGACCCGGCTC
>JAGRMP010000074.1:1802-15585 GCA_020441225.1 Maritimibacter sp.
GACGCGGGCGCCCGGGTCGAGCTGATGAGCGATCCCACGGGCACCAAGGCCAATCTCTTCGCCACCCTCGGCCCCGAGCGCGACGGCGGCATCCTGCTCTCCGGTCACAGCGACGTGGTGCCGGTCACCGACCAGGACTGGACCCGCGATCCCTTCACAATGGCCGAGGCCGAGGGGCGGCTCTATGGGCGCGGCGCCTGCGACATGAAGGGCTTCATCGCCGCCACGCTCGCCATGGCGCCGGAGTTTGCCCCGCGCATCGGCGCCGGTCCGGGCGCACGCCCCCTGCATTTCGCCTTCACCTATGACGAGGAGGTCGGCTGTTTCGGCGCCCGCCACTTAGCGGGGGTGCTGCGCGACCGCGGGCTGACCCCCGGCGTCGCCATTATCGGCGAGCCCACCGAAATGCGCATCATCGAAGGCCACAAGGGCTGTCACGAATACACCACGCGGTTTCACGGGCTTCCGGGGCACGGCTCGCTCCCCGACCACGGGGTGAACGCGGTGGAATACGCCGTGCGCTATGTCCACCGCCTGCTCGGCCTCAAGGACAGCCTGCGCGACCGCGCGCCTGCGACCAGCCGGTTCGAGCCGCCCTGGACCACGGTCAATGTCGGCGCCTTCAACGGCGGGGTCGCGCATAACGTGATCGCGCCCACCGCCGAGGTCGCCTGGGAAATGCGCCCCGTCCAGCCGGGCGATGCGGAGTTCGTCCACAGCCAGTTGCGTGCCTATGTCGAGACCGAGCTCCTGCCGCGGATGCGGGCCGTCTGGCCCGAGGCGCGCGTTGAGACCGAGGTGATCGGCGAAGTCGCGGGGCTCATCCCCACCGATCACAACGAAGCGCGCCGGATCGTCTCGGAGCTGACCCGCGCCAATACCGCCGACGTGGTCTCCTTCGGCACCGAGGCCGGGCTTTATCAGGCGCTCGGGACGGATGTGGTGGTCTGCGGGCCGGGCTCGATCGAACAGGCGCACAAGGCGGACGAGTTTATCGCCCTCGACCAGCTCGCCGAATGCCTGACCATGCTGGACCGCCTCGGCGCGCGGCTCGCACGGGCCGGCTAAGGCGCGGCAGGCTGCGGCTCGGGCTGGGGCACGCTGTAGGCGGTCGCGAGGTCTTCCCAATTGAGCGCCACGGCGCGCACCCCGTCCAGGATCGCCGCGACCGTCGCCTCGTCCATCGCGTAATGCAGGGAGAGCCGCACCCAGCCCGGCTTGCCGCTGTCGTCCCCGTGCAGGATCGCGTCGCGCAGCACGCAGGAGCTTTCCTCGGAAATGCCGAGCAGCCTGTGACCGTAGGGACCGGCGCAGACGCAGCCGCCCCGCGCCTGGATGCCGAAGTGGTCGCTGAGCATCCGGGTGACGTTCTGGTGGTGCAGATGCCCGCCCTTGCCGTCGCGGATCAGGAAGGAATAGGTCGGCAGCCGGTGCCGCGCGGTCAGGCCAAGGAGCTCCAGTCCGGGCACATCCGTCCAGGCCGCCAGCGCGCGTCGGTCCAGGGCCGCCTCGCGCGTGGCGATCTCCTCCGCGCCCACGGCGTCCTTGACGGCAAAGGCCAGCGCGGCGCGGATGTCGGCGAGGATGTTGGGCGTGCCGGCTTCCTCGCGCTCGTGCAGGTTGCCGACGTAATCATGCGCCCAGGGGCTCACGAAGGCGACCGTGCCGCCTCCGGGCGCGGTCGGGCGGGTGCGGGTGACGATGGATTTCTTCACCACCAGGAGGCCCGACGCCCCGGGGCCGCCGACGAACTTGTGCGGGGAGACGAAGATCGCGTCCTTGGCCGGGCCGCCCGCGGGGTTCATGTCCATCGCCAGATAGGGTGCGCCCGCGGCGTAATCCCAGAACGCGAGCGCGCCGTGGCGTTTCAGAACTGCGGTCACCGCCTCGACATCGGTGCAGACACCGGTGACGTTGGACGTGGCTGAGAAACTGCCGATCACCAGCGGCCGGTCGGCATGGGCGACGAGCGCCGCTTCGAGCTCGGCGAGGTCGATCCCGGTCTTGTCGTCGGGCCCGATCTCGATCACCTCGGCCAGGCTCTCGCGCCAGGGCAGGATGTTGGAATGGTGCTCGTAGGGCCCGATCAGCACCACCGGGCGCGGCCCCGGCTTCGGCACGCCCAGGAGCCCGAGCAGGCCCACGAGCTTGTTGATCGCCCCGGTCACGCCGGACCCGGCAAAGATCACCTCGTCCGCCGCGCCCGCGTTCAGGCTTGCCGCGATATAGGCCCGCGCCGCCTCGCGCGCCCGGGTGGTCTCGCGGCCGGTGAAACTGTCCTCGGTATGGCTGTTGGCATAGACCGGCAGGATCTCGTCGCGGATGAAATCCTCGATCTGCGCGAGCGCCCGCCCCGAGGCGGTGTAATCGGCATAGATCAGCCGGCGCGGCCCGAACGGCCCGTCGAAGCACAGGCCCTCGCCGATCAACCCGGCGCGGATCGCGGCGATGGCCTCGGCGCCCCGGGCGCGACCCAGTATCTGTGCAAAAGGTGTCATCGAGGCCTGTCCCCTGCTTCCGGACGGCGCGCGCCCGCTTTCTCGGCGAGATGATCTCATCCCGGCCGGTGGGCAGGTGGTCGAATTTCGCTGGCAGTACGGGCCGATATGTGGTCAAATGACCCAATGAGTACCATCAATCTAGATCATCATGACGTGGCGATCCTGCGGGCGCTCCAACAGGATTCGAGCCTGTCGCAGCGCGATCTCGCCGAAAGGATCGGGCTGTCCCAGAACGCCTGCTGGCGGCGGCTTACGGCGCTCAGGGCGGGCGGGGTCATCACCGGGCAGACGGCGCGGCTCGACCGCGAGAAACTCGGTCTCAAGCTCGTCGTCTTCGCGATGATCCGCACCCGGCATCACTCGGCCGAGTGGCTGCGCACGTTCCGCCGCCAGGTGGCGCTGATCGACGAGGTGGTGGATTTCTACCGCATCGGCGGCGATTACGATTACCTGCTCAAGGTGGTGGTCGAGGACATCGCCGGTTACGACGCGGTCTACCAGCGGCTGATCGAGCGGGTCGAACTCGACAGCGTGACCGCCTATTTCGCGATGGAAGCGATCCTTGAAAGCCGTCCCTTGCCGCTCGGCTGAGCGCGGGCGGTTGACTTCGGAGGGCAGGGCGGGGACAGTCGCGCCCGGGTCGAAGGAGAGTACATGTCCCGGTCTTCCCTCAAATCCCGCCTTTGGGCCCTTGCGCCACTCGCCATGCTGCTGTTCGCGGGCTGGCAGACGGTCGCAATCCTGTCACGCACACCGGCGTTCAACCACGCGCTGGTGGTCGAGACGCCGCAAGACAGGCGCATCCCGCCGGACACCAACGCCTATTACGACCGCGCGGCTTTGCTCTACTGGACCGCGCGGCTGTGGTTCGACCGCTACCGTTTCGCCGAGTTCGACTCCCGTGATGCCGAGGTCGCCGCGCGGGCCGTGCTCGACATCGCCGCTGCCGACGCGGCGGCCCGCACCGCGGCGGATGTGCGGGAAAGCCTCAAGCTGAAGCCGGGCGACCCGGACAGCTGGATACTGCTTGCCAAGGCCGAACGCGCGCGCGGCAACCTCGAGGCGGCGCTGGGGGCCTGGCACAACTGCCACGCGCTGGCGCGTCAGAGCTCTGTGCTCGCGGCGGAACGGATGGACCTGCTGGTGACCCTGATGGACGCGCCCGGAGGCTGGGACCTTGCCTTGTCCACTGTCGAGCCGGAAATGGTGCGGGGAGATCTCGAAGCGATGCAGGCGCGCATGGGTTTGCTCTTGCCCTTTTACGACGCGTCGCCTGCCGTCGCCGCGCTGATCGGAGACACGGCGGCCGACTCCTGACGCTTGCTGCAGGACTCGGGCGCGCAAACCGATCTGGCAGTGCGCCTGAAAATGAAAACGGGCGCAACCCGGTTGCGCCCATTTCGATCAGTTAGTCGCTGAAATTACTGCGGGCAGAGCGCGTTCACGTCCAGACCGGCTGCCGTCAGGTCATAGCCCGGGTTGAGCAGGTTGCTGGTGTTGCACAGGCAGGCCTCGGCCACCGTCGCGCTCGGGTCCACGCAACACTGGTCCAACGTGGTGAGCAGGGCGCATTCGGGATCTTTGTTGTTGTTTGTGTTGCAGTGGTAGACATTGTTGCTGTTGGTGATCGCGGTCTTGATGCCGGGAACCTGCGCACAGGTCGCCGCCACGGCCGCGCTGCTCACCAGAACGCCAACAACCGCCGCCATTGCAGCCAAACGGGCGCTTTTGCCAAAGGTCGAAATGAATTTCGTCAACTTTCTTCTCCTCGTAAAGGAAATACCCGTGGGGGTGTATTTGGCTTTCAACCTACCCTCGGCCGTTGGGGAGGTCAAATCATGATCGGAGGCGCCGCGCGCTGTGTGTGCGGAATGACCCGCCGATTTTGCAGCGCCAGGGGGCGGGTGACTGTTTTCCCGGCAGTCGGTTCACGATAAGAGATCCCCTCGTACAGGGGACAACGATGACAAGTGCCGAACAGCAACAGCGATTCGCGTCCGGCAGGGACGGCCGCCGGTCGCGCAGAAGCACGACCGGGGGCGCAAGGATCCAGGCCGCGCTCGGCTGGGGCGCTCTCGCCGTGGTTGCCGCGGCGATCCTGCGCAACGGCGCTGTGGCGCCGGCGATCTGGCTGTTGCTCTGTCTCGGGGCGCTCGTGCTCTTCGCCGTGCAGGTGGGGCTCGATCTTCGCAACGGGTTGCCGCAACCGGCCCGCAGCGCGCTGTGGCCGGCGGTGCCGTTGGTCGCGGTTGTCGCCTGGCTCCTGATCCAGAGCGCCGCGGGGCTCTGGCCGGGGCTCGCCCACCCGGTCTGGGCGCTCGCGCCCGAGGGTGCGTTGCCGGCGATTTCGGCCCATCCCGACGCCGGCCGGCTGGTTGTTCTGCGATACCTCGCCTACGCGATGGTGTTCTGGGTACTGATGCGCAGCTCCACCGAGGCGCGCGGCGGCGGGCGCGCCTATATCCAGGCGATTGCGATGTTTTCAACCGCGCTGGCGCTCTACGGGCTCCTGTCCAAGGCGGCCGGGTACAACCTGCTGCTGGGGTCCGACGAGAGCGCCTATTCGGTGCGCGCCAGCCTGTGGCACCGCGGTGCCTATGCGACGATTGCGGTGTTCGGTGTGCTGGCCAACGTTGCGGCCTATGCCGATGCGGTTTCCGGCAGCACCAACCGCGTGGTGTTTTCGCTGCGCGATTTCATCGAGGTGTTCTTCTCGCGCGCCTGGATCTTTGCCTTCGGCGGTCTGGTCGGGTTGGCCGCACTGGCGATGACCCTGTCGCGCGGCGGCGCCGCTGCCGGGGCCGTCGGCGTGCTGGTGCTGATCTGGGCGCTCAGGCGCGGGGCCGGCAGAAGCAGCCTCGGCGCACTGGCAGTCCCGATCGCGGCGGTTGCCTTCGTCGCCCTGTTCATGACCTCGGCCGTCCTCGACCGGTTCCAGGCGCCGACCGCGGGGGCACGCCCCGAGATTTTTCGCGCCGTCGCCGCGGGTATTCTGGACCGCCCGCTGCTCGGGCATGGCGCGGGAGCCTTCCCGGTCGCGTTCCGACCTTATACACCCGCGTCGCAGGCGGCCTGGGTCTGGGACAAGGCGCACAGCAGCTACCTCGAAAACGCGTTCGAGTTCGGCCTGCCGGCAGCGGCGCTGTTCTATCTCGGGCTCGGACTGATCGGTCTGCGGCTGCTGTCCGGCGTCCGCCACCGCAAGCGCCACCAGCTGACGCCGGCTTTCGCGCTCGCCTGTTTCGCAGCGGCGGCGGTCCATGCGGTGGCCGACTTCACGCTGCAGATCCCGGCGGTGACGGCACTGTTCGCGGCGATCCTCGGGATCGGCTGGGGGCAGAGCTTCCCGACCCGGCGCCGGTCCGACGCGGCATGACCGGGCGGCGCGCGGCTATCGTTCGGCGGTGATCAACCCGGTGTCGTCGTCGAGGCGCACGGCGGTCAGCCGCCCGGTGTAATAGGCGCCGGTATCGACGCAGATCCGCCCGGCGGTGACCACCGGCTCGGGCGCGTCGTAATGGCCGTGCACGACCCGCAATCCTGCGACCGGACCGGTCCGGGGGAAATCAGCGCGGCCCCACAACACCACCTCCTCGTCGGTCGCGGTGGGGTCGTCGGGGTCGATCCCGGCGTGGACGCAGAGAACGTCGCCCGACCGCCAGCTCAACGGCAGGGATTGCAGAAACGCCAGATGGTCGCCCAGCGCGTCGCGCAGCCGGGCCGCCAGCGCGCGGTACCCGGCCGCGTCGGGCGTGCTGGCGGGCACCGGGACACCGTAGCTCGCGAGGGTCTGCACACCGCCGTACCGGAGCCAGCGCGCGCCGTCCTCCGGGGCGTGCAGGAATTGCAGCAACGCAGCTTCGTGATTGCCCATCAGGACGGTGAGCTCTCCGATCGGTCCGGTCCCGACGAGGCCGCTCAGCGCCTGAACCACCTCGCGCGAGTTGTCGCCACGATCGATGATGTCGCCCAGCAGGATGACCTTGGGACGCCGCCCGTCGCCGACGCGAAAGGCGAAGTCGGCGGCGATCCGGCGGAGCATCGTCGCGAGCAGGTCGGCACGGCCGTGGACATCGCCGACGACATACAGCCGGTCTCCCGGGGCCGGCTGCGGGATCGGCGGCGGCGTGCCGGCGCCGGATTTATGGCCGAACAGACGCATCGCTGGGCCGGGTGTCGGTGAATGTCGGTCTCGGACTCATCCGGTCTCGTAGTAATCGCGGTACTTGCCGCGATAATAACTATAGCCGTCATAGGCGTATTTCGAGGCCTTGGACTCGTTGACCATGGTCAACACGGTGCCGGTCACCTTGCCATCGACCGTGCGCAGCTCGCGCAGGCCCTCGATGACCGCGTCGCGCGGCGTCGAGTCCCAACGTATTGCGTAGATCACCGCGTCCGCCATCGACGAGAGGATGCGGGCATCGGTGACCACCAGCGTGGGCGGCGCATCGAGGATGACGATGTCGTAGGTTTTCGCCAGGTAGTCGAGCAGGACCTCGAACCGGTGCGAGGCGAGCACGTCCGAGGCGTTGACGTTGAGGTTGCGCTCCGACGGCTTGGTCATCAGGATGTGCAGCCCGGTGGTGGGTTCGACAAATATCGACTGCTCGAGCGAGGCCGAGCCGTTGATGACCGACAACAGGCCGAGATCGTCATTCTCGACGTTGAGCGCCTTCGACAGCGCGGGCATCCGCAGGTCGCAATCGACGATGATGGCCGACTTGCCCATCTGCTGGCTGGTGAGCGCCAGCATGATCGCGGTGGTCGACTTGCCCTCGCGCGGGACCGAGGATGTGAACATCACCTTCTTCGGCGGGTGATCGACGTCGGAAAACAGGATCGAGGTTCGCAGGTTTCGAATGGCCTCGGTCAGGGATGAATTGGGTTTCTCCCGCAGATAGCTGATTACATCCGAGCGTTTGAGATGTTTGCCGGCGAGCGGCACCATGCCGAGCACGTTCTGGCCGGTCAGCTGTTCGATCTGCTGCGGCGAGCGGAAGGTGTTGTTCATACGGTCGAGCAGCAGCACGATGCCGACGCCGACCACCAGGCCGACAAGCAGGCCCATGGCCTTGGTGCGCCGGGCCGAAGTGCCAAGCGGTGCCATCGGGACCTCGGCGGGGGTAATGATCCGGGCATCGGCCGCCTGAAGCGAGACTTCCTCGGTCGATTCCTGGAGCCGCGACAGCAGGCTTTCATACAGCGTCTGCGCCGCCAGCGCCTCGCGTTCCAGCTGGCGGATCTCGATTGCATCGCGCGATTGCTCGGCGGCCGTTTCCTCAAGCGCGCGGACCTCATCGCTGAGCTGGGCTTCCGCTTCGCGTTTTGCCTGGAGATCGACCTGGAACGCGCGCACGATCCGTCCCGCTTCGGCGAGGATGCCCTTGCGCACCTCGGCCAGTTCCGCCTCCTTGCGCGCGCGGCCGGGCAGCCGCGACAGCGAGGGGTGGTTTTCGGGAACGGTCGAGGCCTGGGCCGCAAGCTCGGTGACCAGGTCGCTTTCCCGCCGCCGCAGATCGCCGATAACCCGGGAATCGCGGAACTCGGTCAGCGTGGCGAGATCCTGGCCCTCGTCCATGGCGGCTTGGAGGCGGTCGAGCTGCGCGGTCTGCGTGGTCAGTTCCTGGCGCACCTGGATCAGGTTCTGGTTCAGGGCCTGGATCTGTTGCTGGGTGGCTTCAAGGCTCTGGCCGGTTTCGGTGTTGAGCCGGGCATAGGCGTCCTCGACGGCGCGCTCGGCGTCCTCGACCTTGATCCGCAGTTCCTCGACCCGGACCGCCAGCCAGTCGACCGCGTTCTGGGTCGTTTCCAGTTTTCCTTCGAGTTGATCGACCAGGTATTGTTCGGCGACCTCGTTGGCGACGGCGGCCGAGAATTGCGGGTCGGTGGAGGTGAAGGAGATCGAGATCACCCGGCTGTCCGGGGTCGAGTCGAGCGTCATGCCGGCGCTGATCCCCGTGACCAGAGCCAGCCGGTGCCGTTCTGCGGCCACTTCCGGCGACGGGGGCGGGGGCGGAGGGGCGCGCATCCCGATGCGGATCAGGAATTCCTCGAAGCCCGAGGGCGGTTCGGCCGCTTCGGTGTCTTCGGGGCCCTGGTCTATCCCGAGTTTGTCGATCACCCGGTTGATGAGCTTGGTCGAGCTCAAGATCTCGATATGGGTCAACAGCGTGGTTGTGCCGAAATACTCCTCGACCATGACCCCTTGGTTGCGCAGAACGTCGGCGCGTTCGGTGCCGAGCAGGAGCTTGGCCGTGGCCCGGTACTGGGGCACGATCTGGGACGCGAGGAACAAGCCGATGGTCAGCCCGAACAGCGCGCAGATCGCAATGATCCACTTGCCGCCCCAGAGGCGATTGCCGATCGCCCGAAGGTCGATCAGGTCGTCCTGCTCGGATTGCGTGTTAGGGCGCGTAAACATCGCAAAATCGCTCGCCTTGTTCATCAAAGGGTCACCCGGTTGGAAACAATTTCGATACACCTATCACCCGGGACCGCAACAATCGAGGCCCGAGGTGGCCTGGCCGGACCGTTGTGCTCTTTCGGGCAGATGTCGCCGGGCGGGTCGGGTGGCGACCCATGACGCCCGCCACGGCCGGTTGGAATGCGCCCGCCGCAAGGGGCCGAGACCGGTGCAGGGCACGATCCGGGCGGGCCCCGGTCATCCGTCGGCGTCGCGCCCCGCGTCGGCGCCCGCATGGGTCTCTAGGCCGTCGCGGATCGCGCGTTCGGCGGTCGGGATGTCGCCGTAGTGGAGCCGATAGGCGGGGGTCCGCGCAACGAAGTCGAGGAAATCGGCGGTGTCGGCACGTTCGAACCCGATGTGGCTTTCCTCGTTGAGGAACAGACCGAGGGCCTCGATTTCGGTCAGGGGCTCGACCTCCGCGGGCGCCGTCCCCATCTCGGCAGTGTAGCGCACTTCGAGAAACAGCCGCGGCCTCTGCGGTTCCGTCGCCCGTGCTCCGGGCGGCAGGCTCTGATACCGGACCTCGCGTGGGCCGAGCCGGTGCGGCGTTGCGGCCGCCAGGCCGGGGTAGTCCGGGGCCAGGGTGCCGACCGCACCGTCCTTGATGCTGAGCGCGAAGGGCAGGGGGTGGACCTGCCAGTTGTCGCCGAACGCCGCGAGATCTTCGGCAAGAAGCCGCCACCCTCGCGCGATCAGCCCGGCCGACAGCGTCGATTTGCCCGCGCCGCTCTCGCCGGCAAGAAAAACCGCCCCGCCGGCGCCGCTCAGCACCGCGCCATGAACCGTGGCGCGCCAGCCCTTGGCGCCGCCGGCCAGCCGGACCAGTTCGGCGACGATCTGTCCCCGGGCCATGGCCAGGCTCTGCGCCATCCGGTGCGGCGCGTCGTCCTGATAGAGGACCCACCCCGCCTCCGGACCGGTGGCGCGCAGGACATGGCGGGGCGGCCGGTCGGTATCGGGGAAATCGGCCAGCAGCTCGGCGACGACCGCGGCGAGTGCCGGGTCCTCGACCTCCAGCGCGACTGGGACATCGCCGACCAGAAACCCCCGGCGAAACGCCGGCGCAGGGCTGCGTGGGCTCCGCCGCGCGGCTGGCGCACCGGTCAGGGCGCGCAGGCGGAGCGCTTCGTCCGTTGGAGCGGGCGGGGCGAACAGGCCCTGCGCCTGCCAGGCGGCGAGACAGGCGGCCACATCCGCCGCGGCGGCAGTGGCCCGGGCGGGGACCCGGCGGGCATAGCCCCGCGTCGCCGCGCCGATATCGCCGGTCTCGATCAGCAGATCCCAGATTGCGGCCGCCGCGGGGTTGAGCAGGGTCACCGCGTTCCAGTCGGGGATGATGCCGACCCGGGCCGGGCCGAGGGCCACGCTGGGCTGCCAGAAGCGGCAGGCGGCGAGGTCAGGTCCCGCTGTCGCGGTCATGCCACCGGCCCGGAACGCTCCGGCGATGCGTCGGTCGCCCGAAACGCGAAACAACCGAACACCGGCGTGCGGGTTCGGTTGCGGAGGTCTTGCCGGTCGAAAGGCACACCCCTGCGGCGGGATGCACCTTGGTCATGTCGCATCGAAGGGAGGGCCGTTCAGCTGTCGCGCTTGCCGAGGAAACGGGAACCGCTGTCGCCACCACCCGGCGCACCGGTGTCCGACGGTTTGTATCCCGGCGGGCGGCCGCGTCCGTCGCCGCAATCGTGTTCGCACGGCGAACCGCCGCCGTCGCCCCGCGACGCGGACGGCGTGAGCAGAACCGCGACCGCCGGGGCAGCGCCCGCGAGGGCACCGATGTTCAAGAGGGCGGCGCGCCGACCCTTGTCCACGGATTCGGCCTGGGCCCCGGTTTCGTCCAACGGCCTCTGCTCAAATGTCCTCTTTTCGTCGATCATAACAATCCTGCCCTGCAAACACATTCAGGTCCGATTACCATGAAGCGGCCTGATCGGCAATGCCTCCGTGTGGACAGGGGGGCGTTGGCGCGAAATGTGGCGGCTGAGGCACCCCGCGTCACTTTGGCAACCGGGAACAGTAAAAAATGGTCGTTTTGTGGAAATAGTTTCGCCGGGGATTCGGAATTGTCGGCGCAGCCGGTGGGGCGGGAAACCGGAATACCGGGGGAAAACCCCCAGGCTGGATTTGCGTCCCGGCCCGACTGGCGGACCGGATCGGGTTGTCGGCGCGGGTATTCTAACAGCGCGGCGAGAATCGGCCGGGTTGCGGCGCAAAAGAAACCCCCCGCCGGCACCGGGCCGAAGGGGGCGTCTTTACTGTTTTATCCGGTCGCGCCCGGACGGATCGGGTCTGCCGCCGCAAGACCACGGATGGCTCCGCGGGCGTGGTTCAGAAGATGAAGTCGCCCGAGTCGAGCGAGCCCAGGCCGACGTTTTCCAGCGTGATAATGTCTCCGCCGCCGGCGTTGATCACGATGTCGCCGCCACTCGCCGTGAGGTGGTTCAGCATCAGATCGGCGAAAGAGGTGATCTGGGACAATTCGGAAAGATCGAGAACGTCGTGCTTCGCGCCTTTCGCGTCGAAGTCCTTGATCACGTCGTGGGCGTCGTCGTCCTGGAACAGGAAGGTGTCTTCCTTGCCACCGCCCCGCAACACGTCGTTGCCTTCGCCGCCGGTCACGGTGTCGTAGCCGTTGCCGCCGTTGACCGTGTCCATGCCGCGCCGGCCGTCGAGGAAGTCGTGGCCGCGATCCCCTTTCAGCAGGTCGTCGCCCTGGCCGCCGCGGATGAGGTCGTCGCCCTTGTTGCCGTTGATCACGTCGTCGCCGCCGTTGCCGTTGATCACGTCATCGCCCCGGAAGCCGCGCACCGCATCGTCGAATTCGGAAAGCTGGAGAATGTCGTCGCCATCCAGGATGGTCTTGATGAGCTTGAAGTCGTCCCCCGTGCCTGCCGTGTTGCCGGCCTGCCAGAAATCGTCCATCGGGATGTTGTCCCAGTCCGACCAATGCCACCGTTCTTCCCAGTAGCCGCCATCGACGAGGCTGTCGTCCGGAACCCAGGCCCACTGGCTCAGGGCTTCGATCGTGCCGATGGTGAGGTCGCCGCCCAGATCTTCGGCAAAGCCGAAGCCGTACAGGCCGAGCGCGTCGTTTGTGGTGGTGTAGATGAAATAGTTGTCTTCCCACCCGTCTTCATTGGCGTCGTCGTTGAATTCTTCGAAATCCAGGTTGGCGTACCAGAAGTTCAGATCATAGGAGTCGAAATCCGTCTGGTCCTGAGCGAAAAGCTTGGTCATGGTTAACCCTTCAATCTGCGCGGCGGCGCTCCCGCCGCATGCAACTCGGCACGAAGATTATGAAGTCCGTACCGCTCACGGCAGTTCGATTCGAACCGCCTGCCTCGAGCGGGACATTCGGCAACTCTTAACCAAAACGCAAGGTCCGCCCGGGAGCGCTACATGGCCGCACTGTCCCTTGTGCCACAGTTGCACTGGTATAAGGCGCCCGCGACAGGGCGGTTCGCCTGAATATTGTGCGGCGGCGGGCCGATCCGGGCGATACCGCGACCCGGGGATACCGGTTTGGGGCCGGTCCGATCAGCGAAGTCTCGCCGTCAGTCCGCAGCCAGTCGCGCGATGATGGCACGGATCCTGTCCGCGTCCGCTGGGCGGGCGAGGGACGGCGCGTGGCCGCAGTCGGGGTACAGTGTCAGCTCCGGACGCGGCCCCGTCGTCGTCATGCGGCGGGCGGTTTGCGCGGGCAGCACGTCCGAGCTTTCGCCGCGCAGCAGATGCGTCGGCAGCGCGATCCGTTCGAACCGGTCCCAAAAGGTGAAATCGCCGGGCGAGGCGGTGAACTGCACGGTGATCGCCGGGTCGTAATGGGTGGTGAACCGCCCGTCGTCGCGACGGCGCAGCGACGTGCGCGCCATCCGCTGCCAGAATCTGTCATCCGCCGGGCCGAAGGGGGCATAGGCGGCGCGAAACCAGGCCTCGGCCTCCGAATGCGAGGCAAAGTCCGGGGTCGTATCGGCATAGGCCAGGATCCGGTCGATGGCGTCCTGCGGCAGCTCGGGGCCGATGTCGTTGACGATCAGCCAGGCGAGGCGCGGCGCGAGCGGGCCCGAGGCCATCCGCATGCCGATGAGCCCGCCCATCGAGGTGCCGATCCAGCCGACCCGGGCCAGCCCGTACTGGTCGATCAGATCGGCGGCGATCCGGGCGTAGTGGTCGAGCGCGTATTCCGCCTCCGGATTGGCCGACCAGCTCGACAGGCCCCGTCCGATGGTGTCGGGGCAGAGCACGAAAAACGCCTCCGACAGGGCCGCGGCCAGCTCGTCGAAATCGCGCCCCGTCCGCGCGAGCCCGTGCCACATCACCAGGCCCGGGTTGCCCGGCGTGCCCCATTCGGTGACATGGATCTCGTGATCCATCACCGGCACGAAAGCATGGCGCGGTGAGCGGCTGTGCGTCATGGGCGGGGTCCTTTCGCAATGGCGGTGCCGGCAATCCCCTTGGGGAAGAAATAGACGAGCAATATGAAGATGATCCCGAGCCAGAACAGCCAGCGGTCCGGCGCGAGCAGTTGCGGCAGCAGCGGCACGCCCGCCGCGGCCTCGGCGGCCACGCCCATGAGGTCGCGCAGGTAATATTGCGACAGCACCAGCAGCACCGCGCCGATCACCGCGCCCCACATCGTGCCCATGCCGCCGATCACCACCATCAGCAGGATGTCGATCATGATCGCGAAACTGAGCGTGGTGTCGGGGCCGGTGTATTTCAGCCAGACCGCATAGATCGTGCCCGCGAGCGAAGCCATCGCGGCGGCGATGCAGAAGACGAAGGTGCGATAGGCCACGACCCGGTAGCCGAT
>JAGRMP010000074.1:15627-15901 GCA_020441225.1 Maritimibacter sp.
GCCTTCAGCACCGTGCCGAGCGGCGCGGCGACCAGGCGCAGGAGCACGACGAAGAGCGCGAACGAAGCGGTGAAGACGAAATAATAGGCCGCCAGCTTGCCGTTGAGCTTCACACCCCAGAGCTCGACCACCTTGCCGTCGGCATCGGTAAAGAGTTTGGTCGCGGTCTTGAACAGATCCGGCGTGCGGTAGGTGATCCCGTCCTCGCCACCGGTAAAGGCGGAAAGCTGCGAGGCCAGCACCATCGCCACCGAGGCGGCGGCGAGGGTGACCA
>JAGRMP010000075.1 GCA_020441225.1 Maritimibacter sp.
GCGTTCTTGCCCAGCAGACCGACCAACATCACCAGACCAATCTGGCAGTAGACGTCGTTGGCCAGCCCCATGGCCTTGAGGAACAAAAAGGACCCAAACAGGCCGACCGGCAGCGAGGTGATCACCGCCAGCGGCAGAATAAAACTCTCGTATTGCCCGACCAAAACCATGTACACGAAGACAACGACGATCAGGAAAATGTAGATCGCCGTGTTGCCCGCCTTGGCTTCGTCAAAGGCGAGCCCCTGCCAGTCGATGTCGAATCCGTGGGGCAGCGTCTCGGCGGCGACCTCTTTGATCGCCGCGATGGCCTCGCCGCTGCTGTAGCCCTTTGCCGGCGCCCCTTGAATGGGGGCCGTGGGATACAAGTTGTAGCGGCTGATTTCGTTAAGGCCCTGCTGCTTCTCGATCTTCATGAACGCCGAGTAGGGGACCATCTCGTCACGGTCGTTCTTGACGAACATGTTCTCCAGATCTTCGGGAAACCGCCGAAATTGCGGCGCCGCCTGGACGTAGACCTTGTAGAACTGGCCGAAGCGAACGAAGCCTTGCTCCCACGTGCTGCCGATGACGATCGAGAGGTTGTCCATGGCGTCGCGGATCGACACGCCCTTTTGCATGGCGACGTCATTGTCGATCACGATCTCGTACTGCGGATAATTGGCGGCGAAGAAGGTGAACAGACCCTTGAGTTCCTTCCGTTTGCCCATCGCCGCCATGAACTTGTCCGTCTCTTCCCCCAGCGCTTTGTAATCGCCGCTGTTGGTCTTATCGAGCAAGTTCACCGAGAAGCCGCCAGCGGCGCCAAAGCCCGGAACGGCAGGCGGCTCAAAGAACTCGAGCTTGATGTTGGCAATCTCGGCTCCTTTTTTCTCGAGTTCCTCGATGATCTCCTTCGAGGTCAGCTTGCGGTCTTCCCAGGGCTTCAAGTTGATGATGCAGGTGCCCGCGTTGGAGCCGCGACCCTCGGTCAAAACCTCGTAGCCGGCGATGGAGGAGACCGACGTAATCTCGTCCATCTCTTTGCAGATAGCCTGCAACTCGTGGCACTTGGCGTTGGTGTATTCGAGCGTCGAACCAGGCGGCGTCTGCACGATCCCGTAGATCATGCCCTGGTCTTCCAGCGGAATGAATCCCGAAGGAAGCACGTCGTTCACGACCATAATGCCGTAGCTGAACGCCCCGATGACGAGCACCGTCAGCAAGCGTCGCGTGACGATCAGTCCCAGGATCGAGGCGTAGCCTCCCGTCACTTTTTCGACGCCGCGGTCGAACAGATGCAAGAAGATCCCCAGCGGTCCCCGCTTTTTTTCGCTGCCGTCGCTTCCCGAAAAGGTTGCTCGGAACGTGAGCACGGCCAACAGCGCGACAACGCCGGCGATGATTCGCGTCTTGAGCTCCGTCAGGCGGATTTGCTCGGACGCCAGTTCGTGGACGAACTCGTTGTGCAGCAGAAAATAGACGCCGGCTCCGACGCCGAGCCCCAGCACTGCGGTCAACAAGCCGCGCAACACAAAGGCGTTGCGTCCGGCGATCTTCGTGATGCCGCGGTTCACCAAACCGACCAGACCGCGTTGTGCTGCGTGGTTGGAGTGGGGCCTCAGGATCATCGCGCAGAGAACCGGCGTGAGCGAAAGAGCCACGACGCCGGAGATCACAATCGACATGGCCATCGTTAGGGCAAACTGGCGGTAGAACACGCCGACCGGCCCGGTCATGAAGGTCACCGGAATGAAGACCGCGGTCATCACCAGCGTGATCGCGACGATCGCGCCGCTGATCTCGCGGACGACCTCTTGCGTTGCCTGATACGGGCCAAGGTGTTTCGTGTGCATTTTTTCATGCACCGCTTCGACCACGACGATGGCATCGTCCACGACGACGCCGATCGCCAGCACCAAGGCGAACAGAGTGATCAGGTTGATCGACATCCCGAACATCAACATGAAAAAGAACGTGCCAATCAGCGAAACCGGCACCGCCAGCGTCGGGATCAGCGTGCTGCGGAAGTCCCCGAGGAACACGTAGACCACCAGCGACACGAGCACGAAGGCTTCGAACAGGGTGTGCAGCACCTTTTCGATCGAGGCGTCCAGGAAGTTGGAGACGTCGTAGGTGACCGCATAGTCCATTCCCGGCGGGAACGATTCCTGCTTGATCTGCTCGACCTTCTCCTTGACCTTCTTGATGACCTCCGCCGCGTTGGAGCCAGGCGTCTGCTTGAGAACGATGGCCGCCGACGGATAGCCGTCGATGTCCGAGTAGAGGTCGTAGAATGAGGAGCCCAGCGAGACTTTGGCGACATCCTTAATCCGGAGGATTTCGCCTTCGGGATTCGCCTTGAGGATGATGTTTTCGTATTCCTCGGGCGTCTTGTAGCGTCCGACCCAGGTCAGGACGTACTCCAGGGTTTGGGACGTTTGGCCCGTCGCCTGACCGAGTCGCCCGGGCGAGCCAATCATGCTCTGCTCCGCGAGCGCCTCCATGACGTCCTCGGCGTCGACTTTGTAGGCGCGCATGCGTTCGAGATCGAGTTCGACCCGCATGGCGTAGGAGCGGTTGCCGAGAATCGTCGCGCGACCGACGCCCTGGATCCGTTTGATCTCGTTCAGAATGTTGACGGTGGCGTAGTTGTACAGAAAGTTTTGGTCGACGTTGGGGTCCTTGCTGAAGACGTTCACGTACATCAGCATGCTCGTCATGTTCTGCAT
>JAGRMP010000589.1 GCA_020441225.1 Maritimibacter sp.
CCTTCGTGACCAACCCCGAGGAATCGTCGGTCGCCGACAGCGTCGGCTTCGCGCTGGCGCCGCACAAGGATGGCATCGACAAGAACGCCAACTGGCTCTGGGCCTGGGCGCTCGCCATCCCGGCCGGCACCCAGAAGGAAGAAGCCGCGAAGGCCTTCATCGAATGGGCGACCTCGAAGGACTACATCGAGCTCGTCGCGGCCAATGAAGGCTGGGCCAACGTGCCCCCGGGCGCGCGGACCTCGCTCTACGAGAACCCGGAGTACATCAAGGTTCCGTTCGCGCAGAAGACGCTCGACTCGATCCTTGCGGCCGATCCGAACAACCCGACCGTGGATCCGGTGCCCTACACCGGCGTCCAGTTCGTCGCGATCCCCGAATTTGCCGGTATCGCGACCGAGGTCAGCCAGGAGTTCGCGGCGGTTTACGCCGGTCAGCAATCCGTCGACGAGGCGCTTGAGAAAGCCCAGGCGCTCACCGCCGACGCGATGGAAGCCGCAGGCTACTAAGTCTCCTCCCAGACCCGGAGGGCGGCGAAAGCCGCCCTTCGGACTGTTCCTCTGTGACAGTGACTGTGTTTCTGAAAGACGCGCCCGCCTCCGGGTCCGTCAAGCGAGGAGGGATTCCACATGGCTACCCAGCATTCCCGCTCCGCCGCCCGGCTGATGATGGCGCCCGCCGTCACGCTGCTGCTCGGCTGGATGCTCATCCCCCTGTCGATGACATTGTTCTTTTCGTTCAAGAAGTACCTGCCGATGCGCGGGGATTCTCTCGAAAACGGTCTCGACTGGGTCGGTTTCGAAAACTACGCGAGGTTCGTGACCTCAAGTTCGTTCTGGCCCGCGGTCCAGGCGACGCTCGTCATCGTCGGCGGCGTGCTCGTCATCACCGTCATACTCGGTGTCGCGCTCGCACTGCTCCTCGACCAGGAGATGTGGGGGCAGGGGATCGTGCGCATCTTCGTCATCGCGCCGTTCTTCGTGATGCCGACGGTCTCGGCGCTTCTGTGGAAGAACATGTTCATGGACCCGATCAACGGGTTCTTTGCGCATATGTTGAAGGCGGTCGGGCTGACACCGATCGAATTTCTCTCGCAGCATTCGCTGGGCGCACTCATTACCATCGTCTCGTGGCAATGGTTGCCCTTCGCCACGCTGATCCTGCTTACCGCCACCCAGTCGCTCGACCGTGAGCAGCTCGAGGCGGCCGAGATGGACGGTGCGCGGTGGCATTCGCGCTTCATCTACATCATGTTGCCGCACCTCTCCCGGGCGATCACCGTCGTGATCCTGATCCAGACGATCTTCCTCCTGGGGATCTTCGCCGAGATCTACGTCACCACCCAGGGTTCGTTCGGCACCAAGACGCTCACCTACCTGATCTACCAGCGCGTGCTGGAAAGTCAGAACGTCGGGCTCGGCTCGGCCGGCGGGGTCTATGCCATCATTCTCGCCAATATCGTTGCCATCTTCCTGATGCGCATCGTCGGCAAGAACCTGGACGCCTGAGGAGGGATCATCATGGCACGTGCCGTTACCACCCAGCGCAAGGCGCTCAACACCATCATCGCCTGGGCGATCGGGCTGATCATCTTCTTCCCGATCCTCTGGA
>JAGRMP010000590.1 GCA_020441225.1 Maritimibacter sp.
CATCCAGTTGCCGCCGTCGACATTGAGCGTCTGGGCGGTGACGTACCGCGCCTCGTTCGACGCGAGAAAGACGCAAGGTCCCGCGACCTCCTCCGGCGACCCCATGTATCCGAGCGGGACGGCTTCGCCAACTTCCCGTTTCTTCTGCCCCTGGGGCTTGTGCTCGTAGCGGGCGAACAAGCCGTCGACCGCGTCCCACATCGGCGTGTCGATCACCCCCGGCGCAATCGCGTTCACCCGGATCCGGTCCTTGGCGAGCTCCAGCGCCAGCGATTGCGTGATCGAGATCACCGCCGCCTTGGTCGAGCAATAGAGCACGATGTTGGGCTCGCCGCGCCGCCCCGCCTGGGACGAGAAATTGATGATCGCGCCGCCGCCGCGCGCCTTCATTCCCGGCACCACGGCCTGGGTGGTGAAGATCACGCCGGCGACGTTGACGTTGTACAGCCGGTCGTAGTCGTCGCGGGTGATCTCCTCGATGGCCGACATGCCGAACACCCCGGCGTTGTTGACCAGCACGTCGATCCCGCCCCAGGTGTCCTCGACCGCCTTGACCCCGGCGGCGATGCTGGCCTGGTCGGTCACGTCGAACGCGACCGCCATGGCATTTTCCCCCAGCGCCGCCGCCGTCTCCTCGGCGTCGGCCGCCAACAGATCGGCGACCGCCACCTTCGCGCCTTCGGCCACATAGGCCCGGCAGATCGCCCGCCCTATGCCACGGGCGCCGCCCGTGACCAGGGCGACCTTGCCGCCGAGACGTTTCATTCCAGCCGCAGTCCCTTGTTGTCGAAACGGTGCAGATGTTCGGGCCGCGGCGTGAGATGGATGGGCTGGCCGTATTGCAGCGACATCTCGCCCGTGGCGCGCACGGTCAGCGGCTCCGGCGACGCCTCGGTCTGGACGTGGAAGAACGTGTCCGATCCGAGGTGCTCCGAAACGCCCACGGTGCCTTTCCAATCGCCCGCGGTTTCCGAGATTTCGATATGCTCGGGCCGGATACCGATGGTCTGGGCGTTGTGCCTCGCCGCTTCCGGACCTTCGATCAGGTTCATCTTGGGTGACCCGATGAAGCCCGCGACAAAGGTGTTGCGCGGCCGCTGGTAGAGCTCGAGAGGCGAACCCACCTGTTCGATCACGCCGGCCTGGAGCACCACGATCTTGTCCGCCATGGTCATGGCTTCGACCTGGTCGTGGGTGACGTAGATCATCGTCGTCTTGAGCCGCTTGTGCAGCTCGCTGATCTCCAGCCGCATGCCCACGCGCAGGGCCGCGTCGAGGTTCGAGAGCGGCTCGTCGAACAGGAAGGCGGCGGGTTCCCGCACGATCGCCCGGCCGATCGCGACCCGCTGCCGTTGACCGCCCGAAAGCTGCCCCGGCCGCCGGTCGAGATAATCGGTGAGGTTGAGCACCCGCGCCGCGTCGCTGATCCGGCGCTCCTGTTCGGCCTGGTCCATCCCCGCCATGCGCAGCGGAAAGGCGATGTTCTTCTTCACGCTCATATGCGGGTAGAGCGCGTAGCTCTGAAACACCATGGCCAGGCGGCGTTTGGCCGGCACGATGTCGGTGGCGTCGGTGCCGTCGATCATCACGTGGCCGTCGCTCACGTCCTCGAGCCCGGCGATCAGCCTGAGCAGCGTGGACTTGCCGCA
>JAGRMP010000591.1 GCA_020441225.1 Maritimibacter sp.
GGATGCTCGCGCCGATCACCCCGGCAATCAGCGAGCCGAGGATGCCGCTGAAGCTGATGCCGATGAGACCGAAAAGGAAATTCGCGACCGCCGCGCCGACGATCCCGAGCACGATATTGAGGAACAAGCCGGTGTTGCTCTTCATCAGCGACGACGCGATCCATCCCGCAAGCGCGCCGATGAGGATCGCCAGCACCCAGCCAAGACCCGTTGCAGACATGGGAAGCCCCCTTTCCGTTGAAACGATGTCCGTCCCGGATATGTGGGGTGCGCTGGCGTGGCTGACAACGGGGGCAATCGGCGCAGCGCGCGTCCTTCCTCGTGTGGCAGCGGTTGGAGCGGGTAGCGGGAATCGAACCCGCGCGTTCAGCTTGGGAAGCTGACAGGCTACCATTACATCATACCCGCCTGCGGTGCCGAGGATGTATGCGAGCGGCGGCGGCGGGTCAAGATCGCTTGTGCCGATCCCGCTTGGGTCCGGGCTGGATTCAGGATCAGTAGTTGGGCCGCGCGTCAAAGGACGTACGAAGTGACCAAACAAGCGACCCGAGGATCAAGGGAGGCAGCGAGACGACCTGCCTGGAGCAAGGGTCAAATGATGACTGCGCCCATGGCCAGCAATGCGGGGGCCAATAGAAGCAAGCTCGCCACGCCGAGGCACCTGGCGGGAACGGGAGGCCGATTGATCGCCCAATACCGACCGACCTTGAGATTCTGCAGGTATTTGACCTCTCCGGCAACGGAGGTCAAAACAAAGGGATCTTTCGATCGCAGCTCCGCGTCGTCATACACATTGCTCTCGAATTCCAGGAACTCTTCCTGCCCGTTTTCTTGGTAGGCGCGGACAGAATAAGCGCGGGAACCGCTTCCCTTGTGGCCACGTGACCTTTTCGCACGCGTGACGCCGGAAAAGGCGTCAAAGTCGTTCCCGCAATCGGGACACCGCAGCGCTTGTCAGCCATCGAATTCGATGTTCTGAAAGTTTTGCGTCTCGCAATGCGGGCAGACCCTCTTGACGTCCATTTTCGATACTCTCGGCGCACGCCGACTTGACGGGTGCGGACACACCATAAGATCAGGCGATCGTGGCCGAGGCATTCGAATGTGTCCAGAAATCAATCGCTGTTCACGTCCGCCGCCGCCGCCGCTTCGCCCCCTCCGCCGCCGTACCGAAACGCACCTCCGGCAGGGGCACCACCGCCCGCAGCCCGGCAAAGGGCGCGGTGGCATTGGGCAGCGCCGTCGCATCGACGAAATGCTCCTGGAACCGCGGCTCCACCGCGGTCTCGACCCGTTCGATGTCGCGCACCACCCGCTCGATCTCGGCCCGCGCGCCTTTGTTCAACAACGCGATCCGCGCGCCGGTCCCGGCCGCATTGCCGGCCGATGTGACCTTGTCGAGCCGCACGTCGGGGATCATGCCGAGCACCATCGCGTGCTTGGGCGAAATATGCGCCCCGAAGGCGCCCGCGAGCACCACCCGGTCGGGCACGTCGACCCCGCGCTTGTCCATGAGCAGCCGGGCGCCCGCGTAGAGCGCCGCCTTGGCCATCTGGATCGCGCGCACGTCGTTGTTGGTCACCGCGATCCGGGGCGTGGTATCGTCGCCCGTCCAGAGCACGTAGCTCTGGGTGCGCCCATCGGCGACGCAGCGGGCCGAGCCGGTCTCTTCCGCCGAGCCGATCAGCCCCTTTGCGTCGAGGATCCCGGCCATCCGCATCTCGGCCACCACCTCGATGATCCCCGAACCGCAGATGCCCGTCAGCCCGGTCCCGGCGATGGCCTCGGCAAAGCCGGGGTCGTCCGACCACAGATCCGAGCCGATCACCCGGAACCGCGGCTCCCTGGTCACCGGGTCGATCTCGACCCGTTCGATGGCCCCGGGCGCGGCGCGCTGGCCTGCGCTGATCTGGGCGCCCTCGAAGGCCGGGCCGGTGGGCGAGGAACAGGCCAGAACGCCGGTCTTGTCGCCCAGCAGGATCTCGGCATTGGTGCCCACGTCCACCACCAGCACGAGGTCGTCGGAGCGGTGCGGCTGCTCCGACAGCGCCACGGCGGCGGCATCGGCCCCGACATGGCCCGCGATCAGCGGCAGCACATAGGCGCGGGTGCCGGGGGCGATGTCGAGCCCCAGATCGCGCGCCGCCAGCCGCTGCGCCGTGCCCGTCGCAAGCGCGAAGGGCGCCTGGCCGAGCTCGACCGGGTCGAGCCCGAGGAACAGATGATGCATCACCGGGTTCATCACGAAGGTCGCGTCGAGGATCTGTGCGGTGTCGATCCCGGCCTCGGCCGCAAGCTCGGCCACCAAAGTGTTCAGCCCGCCGCGCACCGCCTGGGTGAGCTCGGCCGCACCGCCTGGGTTCATCATCGTGTGGCTGACCCGGCTCATCACGTCTTCGCCGTACCGGATCTGCGGGTTCATGAGCCCCGACGAGGCCACCACCGCGCCGCTCACGAGATCGGTCAGATGGCCCGCGATGGTGGTCGAGCCGATGTCGACCGCGAGGCCATAGACCCCCTCGTGATAATCGGGCCACAGCCCGATCACGCTCGGCGCGCCACCGTCGGTGTAAAGCGCGGCGGTTACTTTCCAGTCGCCCGCGCGCAGCGCGTTCTGCAGCCCGGGCAACAGCGCGAAGTCGATCCCGAGCCCCGTGAGCCCGGTCTGCGCTTCAATCGCCGCCAACATCCGTTCGAGATCGCCCGAGGGCGTGTCGAGCTCCGGTTTGGCCACTTCGACGAAGGCGAGCTGCACCGCGGGGTCGAGCACGATCGCATGCGCCTCGGCGCGCTTGCGCACCACCTGGCGGTGGACCTGGCTCTCGGGCGGCACGTCGAGCACCACGTCGCCCAGGATCTCCGCCTGGCACCCGAGCCTGCGGCCCGGTTTCAGCCCGCGCACCCGGTCGTAGCGCTCCTCGACCGCGTTCACTTCGGACAGCGCGTCTTCGGTGACGGTGATCCCATGTTTCGCATGCGTGCCGAAACTGGGCGCGATCTGGCATTTCGAACAGACGCCGCGCCGGCCGCAGACCGAATCGAGATCCACCCCGAGCGCGCGGGCGGCATCGAGCACCTTGGTCCCCGGCGCGACCCGGCCCCGCTTGCCGGAGGGGGTAAAGATCACCAGCGGGTCGCGGTCGCCCATTGCACTGCCCATCACACCTCCAGACGGGACCGCAGCTCGCGCGCCCCTTTTTCTTGGCGAAAGTACTCTCAGGGGTTTGGGGGTGAAACCCCCAAAGGCGACGGGCGCTACATCGAGAACGACGTACCGCAGCCGCAGGACGAGGTCGCGTTGGGGTTTTCGATCACGAACCGCGCGCCGATCAGCTCCTCGGTGAAATCGATCACCGCGTTTTCCAGGAACGGCAGCGACACCGCGTCGATCACCACCCGTTCGCTGGCGTTCACGCCCGCGCCCTGCAGCACCAGATCGTCCTCGGCCGGGTCGTCGAGCGAGATATCGTACTGGAAGCCCGAACAGCCGCCGCCCTCGACGGCGACGCGCAGCGCCTTGCCGCTCTCGCCGGCGCCGATCTCGTGCAGCCGCCCAAAGGCGCGTTCGGTCACTTTCGGAGGCAGGGTGAGGTCCATGGGTCTTCCTCGGGTTTTGTCCGCTGTGGTTTTGTGAATATATGGGCGCGAGAGAAGGCGGACAAGCACCGCCGCGACGAAACGACCGGCGTGCCAAGCGCCGGGCCGACCCGACCGGGGCGAAGGATCCGACAGATGCTGGCCAAATTCGCCTGCCACCCGACCGAGACCCGCGGCCGGCTCCACCCCGAGCCCGAAAGCGCCTTTCGCTCGCCGTTCCAGCGCGACCGCGACCGGATCATCCATTCCTCGGCCTTTCGCCGGCTCAAGCACAAGA
>JAGRMP010000592.1 GCA_020441225.1 Maritimibacter sp.
AGGCGGAGCGGGCAAGAGACGCGGCGCAAGTTGCGGCCACAGTGGCCAAGCGGCTGGCCGATGCCAAAGAGCACGACGAGGGCGATCTCAAATCTGCCCGCGCGATGGAAGGCAGACGGCGGGACGCTGCGGACCAGCTGCAACGGGCGCAGGCGCAACTGAAGCGTGCGAAAGAAGCCGTGACTGCCGCGGGACACGTCGCCGAAGCCCGGCGAGTGCGGGATGCCGGCAAAGAGACGCTGGAGCGCTGCGAGGATGAGGCCACGGCGGCCAAATCGGCGCTCGATGAGACGGAGGGTCGCCTGTCGCGAACCCAGGCGATCATCCTCGCCGAAAAGCTGGTCGCAAGTGAGCCGTGCCCGGTTTGCGGATCACATGACCACCCTGCACCGGCGCAGGGCGCAATCGAGCAATCCGGGCTCACTGACACCTTTCGCAGCGCCGAGCGCGCTTACGCGAAGGCCGCGAAGGCGGCTGTGAGCGCCGCCACGGAGCTTGCGAAAGCAGAGGGCGTGTTGACCGTGCGTATCGAGGCGGCCGCCCGGGTGGAGCCATCGGAGGGCACAGTCGAGGCGTTGGAGCTTGAAGTGGAAAGCGCGTCGGCTGCCCTGGACGAGTTGGGGGAGCCGGTCGACATCCAAGCGCTGGAAGCTCAGCTCGATGCGCTCACCGGGTCGTTGAAGGAGGCCGAGAGCGAGCGCGACAGGTTGAGAGCCAAGGTCACCAAGGCGCAGGGGGCCGAGGTGGAAGCGCGGGCACTGCATGCCGCGGCCATCGCGGAAGTTCCCGCCGAATTGCGGGACCGAACGTCCCTCGACGCCGAAACCGCCCGTGTCAGCCGGGATCTGAGGTCGCTGGTGGACGCAATGAGCCGGGCGCGAGACGCCGAGGACAAAGCGCGGGAAATCGCCATTGGCGCCACCACGGATGCGGCTGCTGCCACATCCCGGGTCGAGGAAGTCGCCAAGCGGCGAGACGAGGCAGGGCGCGCCTTCCTGACACGATTGGCGTCCCAGGGTCTTGATCGCGCTGTCTACGACGAACACAAGCCACTGTTTGACCGCATCGAAGCCGACTTCAAACAGGTCACAGATCATCGCGACCGTTTGATTGAGGCTGAGACCCGGCGCCGGGACGCGTCGGAGGCGATCAAAGGCCTCGAACAGCCCGATCTTCCGCCCCTCACATTGGCGGTCGAAGAGGCCGGGGAGGCGCTTGAGCTGGCGCTTAAGGAGGCCGCCGATGCGCAGGCACGGAGCAAAGATCTCGCCCGGCTCCAACAGTCCATCGAGGATACTTACCGGGAGCTCGAGACGCTGGAGGCTGAAACCGGTCCGCTGCGCGAGTTGGCCCAGCGGATGGACGGCAAGAACGAGGTGAAACTCGACCTCGAAACCTTTGCGATCGGCGCGATGTTCGACCGTGTGCTCGCCGCTGCCAATCTGCGGCTCCAGCCGATGACTCAGGGCCGTTACCGCCTTGAGCGTGCGTTCGAATCCGGCGGTCGTGGTCGGCGCGGCCTCGAGATCCAGGCCCACGACATCAACACCGGCAAGTCGCGCCCGACGAGCACGTTGTCCGGCGGCGAAACCTTCATCGCCGCCCTGGCCCTTGCGTTGGGGCTGGCCGACGTCGTCGAGAGCCTGAACGGCAAGGTTCGGATGGACACGATCTTCATCGACGAGGGTTTCGGCAGTCTCGACACCGAGAACGGCGCAGGCACGCTCGATCAGGTGCTTCAGGTCTTGGGCACCCTTGTGAGCAACAACCGAGCAGTCGGCTTGATCTCGCATGTCTCGCTGGTGCAGGAGGCGATCCCGAACGGGTTTTACGTTCGCCACGGGCCCGCGGGCAGTCATGTCGAGGAACGAGGAGGTTTTTGATAAGCACCGGCCTTCTAAGTTCCTCTCCGCGAGGAGGACAAGCCATCCTGGGTTCCGACTGACGTTCAGAAAACTCGGGGAAAGCGTCTCGGCGGTGGATGTCCCGAAGGCTATACGATGGCCTTGGCATCGTCGTCTTGTGCCGCGCCAATGAGAGATACTCCCATAGTCAGCCTTCCCCCGGCGTTTTACTTAGGCGGTAGGCCGGTGTTGAGCCAACGGTGACGATCAGCGCCAGCTACACCACTCCATGGGTCAGATTCTGTGGGCAGGCGACTTGCCCGTTGGGCGGCACCGATGAAGTGCCTCGGGCAGTCGGCGCCGGGTAGGGCGGGGCCCGATTTCCACTGTGAGTTTCACTCAAATTCGTTTGGCGAGAGGGCTTCAGAAGCGCCGATTTCTTGCGACCCCGGGTCGACGATCTGCGACCAACAATCGACGATCTGCGGCCATGTGCCGACTTTTTGCGTCCTTTGCTCGATGCCATGCGACCCTGGGCCAGCAATCTGCGACTTTAGTGGTCGCAAGCATCTGAAAAGAAGAAGGAATTCGAGCCGGAATCTGTAGGAATAGTAGGAATCATAGGAATCGGCCGGCATTGGCCGGGTGTTTGGGGGATTTCGCGCGAGGGAGCAGAGCACGTCGCCTGCCGTCGATGCGAAATGCCGACGGCCGGTTTCCGCTTTTCGAAAATCGACCAATCTACAGGGTATGAACTATGCAGATGTCTTCACGAGGCTGTCCAGCGATACCCCGCCGGAACACCTCAAGCCCGCGGGAGCGCCGTTTGCGATTGCGACGGCGTTGACGCTCCTCACCAAGATCGTTGGCCTGCCTCTGGCGGCGTTCGACTGTCCGCCACCGAAACTGGCGCAAATGTTTCCCAGCGACCACGTCCCGGAGATCGCCGTTCCAGTCTTCCGCGGAGATCTCACGAGGTATCAATCTTGGCGCCGACTGCTGCTCGACTGCCAGATGCTCGAGACCGGTTGTGCGGTCGATCCGGACCCTATCGCGGGTCTCCAACGCCTCGCGAGGATCTATATTGGCCGAAGCGCGCCAAGTCATTTCTACGACCTCCGGAGAACTCTGCCCGAGGGAATAGCTCCTTGTCAGCTGGATCGGGATCTGTCGGTCGCTATTTTTCTTCAGCTGGATGGGCGTTTCAGGAATGCCTTCCGCAACTCGATCAGCATCATGGATCGACTTCAGGATGTCCCGGTCGCGAAGAGCACGGGCCTGCTTCCGTCCGAACGAATTGGCGGACTGCCGAAAGAATACGATCATGTATTCTTTGCTCCCCTGCCGGAACCTCTGAAATCCGAGTATGACGCCTTGCCGCGACCCGAACAGAACGCGATTGCGTTCGTGCATCGCGTTGCCCGGATGGAAGGTCTCGTCTTGGCGGGCCAGCCGATCGGGCTGAAGGACTTGGGTGCTCCGGCGGTTGTCGAGGCGCTTCGGCAAGTCGATCCGGCCGACCTTGGGTTTTCGCGACCGTCCAAGGCCAACTACATCAAATACGTGAACAGGGTCGAATTCCGAAAGAACGGTGGTATTCGGAAGTGCTATGTTCCGCCGGAGGATCCGGTCGAACGGGACTGGAAACGGCTGTTCAACGAGATCCGAGAGCACGTCATGTCTCCCGCGCCTTTCTCGCTCAGCAACGTTGCCAAGCTGGCGAAACAAGACGGCCTTGGGCCGGGCGAGCTGACCCGCCAGTGGTTCCGGGAAACCGAAAACAGCCTTCCCACGAAGCGCGCGAGTGGGTTTCGTGCCGGGTGTTACCGGCTTGATGACTTGCGTGCCACTCAGGTCTCCCCGGAACTCCTTCCCCAGGACGGCACCGGGATTCATCGACCAACCACAAATACGAACCAGTTCACGCAAAACGGTTCGAATCCCCCGGCCACGTCGCCTTGGAGCTTGGCCGTCGCTGCGGCCTCTTCTGCCGGCTCGTAGGCCGAGCTGCGCAACGACTGCCTGTTTCCAACTTCAACCGTCCGGGCCCAAACTGGTCCGGACGGTGACGCGGCGGTCGGACGTCGATTGCGCGGGCAGGATGTGCGCCCCACGGAGAAGAGGTGATCGTTTCGTCGGTTCCGCGCCTCGCGGCACGTTCGTCGACCCGGGTCCCACAAATGCGATTTTTCTCAATCCGCAAACAGACCCATGTCCGTCTCGAAGGAGACAGACATGTGCTACGAATACATCCGAGAACCGATCCGACCGGCCTCCCATGCTGGATTCTCGACCGATGAGCTGAGACGCTACCTCGGCGTCGGTCGCAACGAGGTGTCGGGTATCGCGACACGGTTCGGCCTGACGAGGCTCGCGGGGCACTACCCGGAACGCGCGGTCTGGCGTCAGGTCCTGGGCGTCGAACCCCGAGATGAGATCGAAGCGGATCTGCTGCGGCAGCCGCTCGAAGACATCAAATGGGTGTCCTGGGTGATCGATCGGAAGCCTTCAACGGTCCGTGGTCAGATCGCGGCCGGGACTTTTTCATATCCATCCGGTGTGCAGCTTGGGGATACCTCCACGACATCGCGGCCCCGAACCCGCCGGTGGATCCCGGAGGAAATCCGGCGCTTGGCGGCCGGGCGCCGGGACCCGGAGTTTCGCCGCGTCGAGCCGTTTCCGCCGACCGGCGCCGCCGAGAAACCTGCCGCCGCGGAGGGTGCTGTCGAGGCCGGAGTCGGCGTTTTAGCCCTGATCGCGGGGCAGGCGCCGGCAGATGCACGACAACGCCGGGAATAACAAACGTCGGGTGTTTTTCGGCTCCGGAAAAACTACCGATTTTTATTACCGCCTTCCCGATAACGACCAATATTCCCGATATCGCTGAGAATAAGGAGCGTGACGACTATGAAAACTAAGACCTTTCAGGACCTCATCGATGAGGGACAGCAGGACGAGCGCAAGACGACGCGGCAGTATGCGAAGCACCTCGAACGGTGCATCCAGATGTTCGCCGATGTGCCCCGGGACATCCTGCGCCGTCCGGTCGACCTCGCGCTCTACTTGGCGATCGCACCGAAGTTCTCGAAGAAGAAGCGGCGTTTGGTGCGCGCGATCGAGAAACGCGGAATGCGTGTGACGACCTACAAGCAATACCAAGCTGATGGCCGTCGTATGATCGAGACCTATACCGGCGAGTTGGCCGAGCGGCTTGCGCTTCGCGAACGCGACGACGGCTGGGCGGCGGCGCGGGCGCGGCTCGTCGACCTCGCATCGGCAAACCTCGTCCGGGAAGAGAGCGTCGCCCAGCTTGCGAAGATCACGTCGATCGCGCGGTCGCAGGATATCGACGTCGGTGAACTGACCAGGGACAAGGTCATCGCACTCCGTGACCACTGCGGGACAAGCGACGACTGGACCAAGGTCAAATCCGGTGCGCGGACGCTCGACAAGCTCCGGGAGTTTCCGACCTTGCTCGACCTCCTCCCTGCGACCGAAATCGGCGATCTCTCCAAGGTGTTCCGGTTTGACTGTGCTGTCCCGGCGCATCTCGAACGCGAAATAGACGAATGGATCCAGTCCGCGACCAAGACTGTGCCGGACCTTGCGACTGAACAGGGCAGGGACATGGCAACCGACATCTACGCCGATGGCACCATTGGGATCTATGTCGCCGCGTTCCGCAAATACGTCGGCGCGGCGGGGCGCGTTCGCGATCTTGCCCCTGTCAACGGGATGTTCGGTCTGATGTCGCCCGTGACGGCCGAGAAGATCGTGGTCAAACTCGTTGAAGAGACGAAGCGTCCCGGCGGCCTCTCGCCAAGGTCTCTGTTTTCTTACATCGACAAGATCCGGTTGACCCTGGAGTCCCGCGGCCACCTCGATGAAGCCCACCATTTCAAGGCGCTCTGCAACAGCTTGCCGGTCCTGATCGAAGGACGTGAGGCCGGCCGGTTCATGGCGCCCGGGGTCCAGGAGTGGTGTGAGACCCTGCTCTTGGATCCGAAGCGCCTGGCGCTGTTCGAAACGCAGCACTTACATTATGCCGAGCACGCGCGGGAGGCGCTGTCGACCGCCCGGGCCGTTGGCATCGATCTGAAGGCGTTTGCCGCGGGCGCCGCGCTCGACGCGGACCAGGTTCCGGTCGCGAAAAAGCTGCTGCGGCGCGCCCGGATGTTCGGGGTGTGCGCGGCCTTCGCGGCGATCGAACTCGAGGGCGCGCCCTACAGGAAATCCAACACGCTGGCGCTCGAAGGGAGCGGTCGTCTCCAGACGTTTTTCGATCACAGTTCGGCCGCCGAACCCTACTTCGAGATCAGAATCCCGAATGAACTGCTCAAAAACGGGGAAGCGATGACGAAACGGCAGCAGAGCTTGCCGCCGTCGAAATTCGTGCGCGGGGAGGAAGGCTGCTTTGGCTTCGACATCCTCGAGTTCTACCTGCGCGAAATTCGCCCGCTGTTCGGCGGCCACACAGAGAGCGATTTCCTGTTTCCGGCGATCGAACCGGTCGCAAAGCATCTGGTGGTCCAGACGTTTGATGGCTGGCTCGGGGTGTGCTCGTCGGAAGTGGGGATCACGCTGACGGCGCACAACTACCGACACGGCTTCGCTTCGGTGGAAATCAATGAAGACCCGACATGCTTCGAAACCCTGTCGATGGTGACAGGGGACTCAGTTTCCGTCCTGCGCAAGCACTATGCGTTCATTTTGCGCGAAAGGCACCAGAGGACCATGCAGAGTGCTCGTGCCGCGCGACGCAGGAGCTACGCGTCCGGACAGGCCTTTCGGTCGGCGGCGGCGTGATGTCCATGTTGGCTGTCTTCGAGAAGGCCCATTGGCAGTATTTTCGGCATGTCTCGGGATTGGATCAGCTTTCGCCGACGGCGATCTTTGCGGCAGACGACTTCTTCGATTTCGTGTCCGAGCGCGGGCTTGCCGCGCCGACTGAACAGGACCTTATGGTCTGGGGGAGGTTGAGGAAGGACCATGACCCGCACGACAGCCTGACCGCCCTGCGCGACGCGATGAACGTGTTGGTCCCGGCGCTTTGCGATCTCATCGAGACGGCGAGGACAGCCTCGCTTGCGGCCACCGAGTGCCAGAGCAAGGATGATGCGGCCGAGAGGAAGCAACAGGGGGTCGCGTTCGAACCGTGGGATCCGATCGCGCCGTCTCCCCGAAAAACGCCCGAGCGGACCGTATCGATCGACCCGCGAATGCTGCCGGAGGCGTTTCAGACGACACTTCGGCGGATGGCGCAGGGGTTGCCATCGCACGGTGTTCGCGCGCCAGCGCGGGATATCGTGAAGCGGATGCGCGAGAAGCTCTGCCAGTTCGCGTTTTCCGCCGAGCGGGCGGATCTGCCGGTCGATCTGACCCTCGACGCGATCGACCGGTATGAGCGTGACGTCACCGAGCGGAGCCGCAACGGCCCAAATGGGATGCGTTGGGCGACGGTGCGCGCCTCGATCGAGGAGCTGCACCGGTTCACGCGTTACATCGGCGCACCTTCGGACATCATGGCCGAGCTCGGCAAGCGGCGGAATATACTTGAGGCGCGTGAGAAGGGGCAACGCTCCCTGAAACTTTTCCAGCTTGCACGGACCGGTCAAACCACCGACAGCGTTCTGGACCAGGCCGAGCACCTCCTCTCCGCCGCCCCGGCCGAACCGGATCCGCGCCGACGTCACAACATGCGCAACGGCGCCGCCGTTCTCGGCATTTTCGCGAACGTGCCGTTGCGGAACGCTTCGGCGAACCTGGTGCTTGGGG
>JAGRMP010000593.1 GCA_020441225.1 Maritimibacter sp.
AGGAGGGCGAGGAACATTACCTGCGTTCCGCCGCCGCGCTGCTCGATGCCGAGGCGCAGAGCCTGGTGAGCTCGATCCGCCACCTGACCGAATCGCGGATGCTGCTCATGGCCGGGCTGATGCTGGCCGACAAGTCCGCCGGGATCGACGACACGCTCAAGCTCGCGGAACGCAAGATCGCCGATCTGGAAGCCCGTGTGGCCGAGGCGGAGGTGCGCCGGGCCGAGGCGGATGCCCGGCTGGCCGAGATCGAGGCCGGCGCCGCGGGCGCGGCGACGGGCCCCGCGATCGAGGCGCTGAGCGCGATTGCCGGGCGGGCCGAGGCGCTGGCCAAGGCGATCGAGGAGAAAGCGGCGGGCTGAGCCGGGCCGCAAACCGAGCCGCGGCTCTTGTCGAAGATCGGGCCCCCGACCAAGGTCCCGGACCGGGTCAGGCCAGACCAGACCAGACCAGACCAGGGCACCGGCCGGGTCGGAGACAGGTCCCTGGGCGGGCGGCGCGGCGGCGCGGGGGCAGATGCCGGACCAGCCCGGACGGCTCGCCCACATCCCCGGGGGCTCACGCCGGATCGCGGTCCGGGAGCCCGCGCGGATCGTGGCGGCCCGCGCCGATCCGGAGCCCCGGATGCCTGGGCGATGGGACGCGCGGTCTCGGCCGGTGCCGAAGCACGGATGCCGCCCGGCGCCGCAGAGGCCTGTTGGCCCGTTCGCGGGGCCGGTCAGGAGCCGGTCAGCCCCCCAGGATCTCCGGCAGCAGCCGCACCGCTTCCTCTGAGGGGGCGGCGAGGCCCGAGCGGTCTTCGCTCGGGTGGAACCGGGCCCGCATCGCGGTGGCGAGCGGTTTCGGCTCGGCGATCACCACCCGGGGTCCGATCCGCGCGGTTTCCTTCTGCCAGCTCTCGGCCAGCGCCATCTGCGCCGCCTTGGTCGCGCCGTAGCCGCCGAAATAGGGCTCGCCCGCGTGGCTGTCGCGGAAGAACGCCGCGGTGCCGGTCTCGCCGAGCAGCGGTGCGACATAGCCGATCAGCCGCGCGGTGGCCTCGACATTGACCTTGAGGCTTTTCTCGAAGTCTTCCGCCTGCAGCGCGATCTGGCTGGTGGGCGTGAGCTGCATCGCCTCGATCGCGGTATGCGCCCAGAGGTCGACCCGGCCCCAGCGGTCGTGGATCGCGCGGCAGAGCTGCGCCATGGCCTCGGGCAGCACGATGTCCATCGGCGCGAGCGTCGCCTCGCCGCCGACCGCGCGGATGCGGTCGTCGAGCTCTTCGAGCGCGCCGGTGGTGCGCGCCACGGCGACGATGTGATGGCTGGGCGCAAGCGCCAGCGCCAGCGCGGCACCGAGCCCGCGCGACGCCCCGGTGATGAGCGCGATCTTGTCCGGCATATGCGTCCTCTCCATCCCTGTCTGCGGCCCGTGGCCGGGCGATATGGTGAAGCCGGTATCTCAAAGGCGCGGGCAGGTGTCCAGAGCGCCGGGGTGTCGCAGGCTTGCGGGCGTCGAAGCGGGCCGGATCAGGCGATTTCGGCGAGACGGGCGGCGATCATCGCGTCGAGCGCCCAGTCGGGCAGCGGGTGGTCCGGCGTGAACAGGACCCCGCTCTTGGAGGTCTTGAAGCCCTCGTCGCCGAGCCGCTCGGCGAAGGCGGGGACGACAGTGCCGGAGAACGGATAGTAGCCCAGATGGTGCTTGAACGCCGCGAATCCGGCCACGACCTTGGTGCCCTTCGGCGCCGCGACCCGGAAGGCCGGCATCGCGTAGGA
>JAGRMP010000076.1 GCA_020441225.1 Maritimibacter sp.
CGGCAAGGAGGTGCTGGCGGTCGTCAACTTCCCGCCGCGCCAGATCGGCAAGTTCATGTCCGAGGCGCTGGTGTTGGGCCTGCCCGACGACAATGGCGAGGTGGTGCTGATCACGCCCGACAAGGATGTGCCGGACGGGGGGCGGATGTTCTGATGAAAAAGGTTCTCATCACCCGACCGATCCAACAGCCGGTGGCCGACGCGCTCAGCGAGAGCTGCCAGGTCGCCCTGCGCGACGTGTCCACCGGCATGACGACCGACGAAATGGTCGCGGCGCTCGGCCGGTACGACGCCATCCTGCCGACGCTGGGCGACGATTTTTCGGCCGAGGTGTTCGAGGCCGCCGCCGCCAGGGGCGAGATCCGCACGCAGATCCTCGCCAACAACGGCGTGGGCTACAACCACATCGACGCGGCCGCTGCCGAGGCCCACGGGATCGCCGTCACCAACACGCCCGGCGTGCTGACGGATGCGACCGCCGATGTCGGGCTTCTGCTCCTCCTGATGACCGCGCGCCGCGCGGGCGCGGGCGAACGGCAGGTGCGGGCGGGGCAGTGGAAAGGCTGGTCGCCCGCCGACGCGCTCGGCACGCATGTGACGGGCAAAAAGGTCGGCATCCTCGGCATGGGCCGGATCGGCCAGGCGGTGGCGCGGCGCTGCCATTACGGTTTCGGCATGGAGGTGGCCTATGTCGCCCGCTCCGACAAGGCGCTTCCCTACCCCGCGACCCGGATGGAGAGCCCGGCGGCGCTGGCCGCGGCGGTGGACTTCCTCGTCATCACCGTGCCGGGCGGGGCCGAGACCCGGCACCTGGTCGATGCGGACGTGCTCGCGGCGATGCCGCCGCATGCCATGCTCATCAACATCGCCCGGGGCGAAGTGGTGGACGAGCCAGCGCTGATCGCCGCACTGGAGGCGGGGGGGATCGCCGGTGCGGGGCTCGACGTCTACGAACACGAGCCGGAGGTGCCGCCGGCGCTCCTCGCGATGGAAAACGTCACCCTGCTCCCGCATATCGGCTCGGCCACGCTCGAGACCCGCACCGCGATGGGCATGCTGGCGGCGGAGAACATCCTCGCGCAGTTTGCAGGCCGCCCGCTGGTCACACCGGTCTGAAGGCGTGGCCCTGGCCGCGATCTGCGCGAGATGGCAGTTAGCGCTATCGGTAAATAAATCAAAGGCATGACGGGGTGTGCGAGCTCGCACATCCTCGCATGTCGTCGTCCTTTGGTTCGGAAATCCCTCGGGGGCTGGTCCCCCAATGTCCTGTTCAATCGGCTGGCCGGTCACCCACCGCCTCGCGCCAGTGCCGCCGGCACAGGCTCACGTAGCTTTCGTTGCCGCCGATCACCACCTGGTCGCCCGCGGTGAGCACGTTGCCGTCGGCGTCCTGGCGCACAACCATCGTCGCCTTCTTGCCGCAATGGCAGATCGTGCGCGCCTCGCGCATTTCGTCGGCGAGCGCGAGCAGGGTGGCGGAGCCGGGGAACAGCTTGCCCTGGAAATCCACCCGCAGCCCGTAGGCCATGACCGGCACGCCGAGATCGTCGACCGCGCGGGCGAGCTGCCAGACCTGGTCGGGCTCGAGAAACTGTGCCTCGTCGATGAAGATGCAGGCGACCGGCCCGAGGCCAAGCCGGGTCTCGATCTTGGCGAACATGTCCTCGCCCGCGACGAACGTATCGGCGGGGGCGGAAATGCCGATCCGGCTGCCGATCACGCCGTCGCCGGCGCGGTCATCGAGCTTGGCGGTGATGAGGTAGGTCTCCATCCCGCGTTCGCGGTAGTTGTAGGCGGCCTGCAGGAGCAGCGTCGACTTGCCCGCATTCATCGTCGAGTAATGGAAATAGAGCTTGGCCATGGCGACGGACTAGCGCCGCTCACGGGCTTGCGCAAGACGGGCGCGGCCGGTCCGTGCCGGGCTGTGGCGGTCGAGCTATCGGCGGCCCTCAACGGCGCGCCTCGCGCGGCCCCGGGACGGGAAGGAAGGGAGACGGGTCCGGAATGGGAAACTGGAGGTCCTGGGCGTCGCCGCCCTGGGGATGGAACAGACCCCCCGCACCTTTACGCTTCCGAACACCGCCGCGAACCGCCAGGCGGCCCGCCTCGCCGCACACACAAGCGACGATCCCCTCCATGCCGACGTTTGCACGCCGGATACTTGATACTGGTGACGTGACCGCCTTGGCAGTCCCGGTTAATAAGCCATTCACATTCGACACGAATAATGGGAAAACGATCCGGCATTTCCCCGCGACCGGGATGGAAACCCTCGGGCCGCGGGAGAACGGGGGACAGTATGGCCGGTATGGGCGATTATCTTAAAAAACACACCGAGGCGCTCGTGAAGGATGTCGGCATTGAAGCCGCTTGCGAGCTGGCCGGGAAATCCAAGGCGACACTGGGCCGCTATTACTCCAGCGCCGCCGAACATGCCGACCGTTTCATGCCGATCGACACCGTCGCGGCGATCGAGGCGGCCGCGCGCTATCCGCATGTGACCTCGGCGCTGGCCGAGATTTCCGGGCACACGATCACGGCGGGGGCCGAAGGCCGCAACGCGCCGGGGGGCGGGGTCAACACCGACGTGATCGCGCTGAGCCAGCGGTTCGCGATGCTGATGGGAGAATACCATCAGTCCATCGAAGACGGGATCATCACCGTGAACGAGGCCAAACGGCTCCTGCGCGAAACCCTCGCGCTGCAGCAGGTCCTGGTCGACATGAAGCTGCATCTCGAGGAAGAGACCACCGTTACCGGCGGGTCATAGGGGAAGGTAGTGGACAGGTTCGCGGGCGCAGTTCGTCCGGCTAGCCTTCGAGCAAGGCAACCGGAGCGGTCGGTTCGCGGGCGAAATCGAGCGGCGCCTTGTCGATCGCGGCCGTCGCCTGTTTGAACTCATAGCGCATCAGATCGCCGTCGGCTTCCGAGGCCACGATCAGGCAACGGTACAGGTGCCGGCTGCCCTCGTAGAGATCGACCAGACCGCGCAGTTTGGGGGCATTGACGATGTCGAGGGCAAAGCCGCCGTCGCGGAAGTCGAGCACCGGGTACAGGGTGAATTCATCGACCGCGACCCTGAGCCGGGACTTCTGTCGCCGGTCACGGTTGCGCGCCTTCTCCAACCCGTCCTGGACTTCTTTCGGCAAGAACGTCGTCATGACAAACCCCTCCACACCCCGCACTCAAGAATGGGGATCGGTACGATTCGGTCAAGTGACGCTTTCGTGTCGGTTTCGCGGCGGGCCCCGGCGGCCTCAGGTGTTGTGCTCTTCGACCAGGTCGACGCCCACGACCGGGCGCAGAACATGCGGTCGCGTAGGGTCATAGAGCGCGCTGTCGGCAAAGTCGCGGATCGTGCCAAGGGCCGGGCCGACGAGGATCAGCGCGGTGCGGGTGATCTTCTCGGCGCGCACCTTGAGGCGGATGTCGGCGAGCGTGCCGCGGATCAGCATCTGGTCGGGCCAGCCGACCCGGTAGGCGACGACCGCCGGGCATTCGGCCCCGTAATGCGGGGTGAGCACGCGTTCGATCTCGCGCATGTTGCGCACCGCGAGGTGGATCGCGAGGGTCGCGCCGGTGCGGGCGAAATTCTCCAGGTTCTCGCCCTCGGGCATCGCGGTCGATTGCATCGACATCCGGGTGAGCACGATCGACTGCGCGATCTCGGGGACGGTCAACTCCTGCCCCAGCGCGGCGGCGGCGGCGGCATAGGCGGGCACGCCGGGCACGATCTCGTAAGCGATCCCGTCCGCGCGCAGCCGCCGGATCTGCTCGGCGATGGCGCCGTAAAGGCTCGGGTCGCCCGAATGCACCCGGGCGACGTCCTCGCCCCGGTCGCGCGCGGCGAGGATCTCGGCATGCGTCGCGTCGAGCGTCATCGGCGCCGTGTCCAGCACCCGGGCACCTTCGGGCGCACCGGCGACGACCTCGGGCGGCACGAGGGAGCCGGCGTAGAGGCAGACCGGGCAGGCGGCGATCAGGCGCTGCGCCTTGAGCGTGAGCAGCTCCGGGTCGCCCGGACCCGCGCCGATGAAATAGACCTTCATGACAAATCTCCGTCGATCCGGCGGGCATAGCCGCGCGGCGTGTACATCCGGGGGCCTTCGCCGAGTTGGGCGAGACGCGAGTTGGACGAGCCGACCAGAACGACCGTGAGCATGTCCACCTCGTCGACCTCCAGATCGGCAAGCCTACGGTAGCGTATGGTTTCCTCGGGCCGCCCGAGGTTGGACGCGAGCAGCACCGGCGTGTCGGCGGGCCGGTGGTCGAGCAGGATGTCGCGCGCCTCGGCGAGCAGCGTGCGGCGGCGCTTCGACACCGGGTTGTAGAAGGCGATCACGAAATCGCCCGCGGCGGCGGCGTGGAGGCGGCGCACGATGTCCTCGCGCGGGGTCAGCAGATCGCTGAGCGAGATGGCGCAGAAATCGTGGCCCAGAGGCGCGCCCGCCCGGGCGGCGGCGGCCTGCAGCGCCGAGATGCCGGGGGCCGAGACCACCTCGACCCGGCGCGCGGCGTCGCTCACCCCGTGCTGATCGGGGCCCCGGTCGAGCAGTTCGAACACCAGCGCGCCCATCGCGTAGATCCCGGCATCGCCCGAGGAGACGAGCGCGACCCGGCGGCCCTTGCCCGCTTCTTCGAGCGCGTAGCGGCAGCGGTCCTCCTCGGCCCCGAGCGGGAAATCGGTGCGCGTCTTCCCGGCCGCCAGCGGCCCGAGCAGGTCGATATAGAGCCCGTAACCCACCAGCTCTTCGGCCCCGGCGATGAGCTTCGAGGCTTCCGGCGTGCGCCAGCCCGATTGCCCCGGGCCGATGCCGACGATGGCGAGATGCCCGCGCGGCCGGCCCTTGAGCGCGGTGATCGGCGCGGGCGTCTTGGCGAGCGCGCAGGTGGTGGCGGCGGTCTTCTGCTTTTCGACGACAAGCTCCGTGCCCTCTGCGGCGGCGAGCGCGGCGGCCTCGGCCACGCCGTGGGTACCGACCTCAGCGAAGACCACTTCTGACGGGTTGGCAAGGCGGGGCGTCATCGCTTCCAGCGCGTCGGCGGGGAAGACCCGAAGCGGCACGCCCAGCCTGGCGGCGAGGGCGTTCACCGCGGGTTCGTCGGCCTTCAGATCCAGCGTCGCAATCGCGGCGATGGCACCGGGGGCGACATGAGCTTCGGCGAGGGTCTGGGCGACCAGCCGGTCAAGCTCGAACACATCCGCGCCGCGCGCACAGCCGACGCCGAGGATATGGGTTTGCGGATGGTAGACCAACCGCGAGGCCCCGCCGTCGACCGGCGCCTCGGTCACGGTGAGATCGACCGGCCCGGCCTCGTCACCCTCGAGGTCGAAGATGTTCTCTCCGATGATCCGGGGTTTCGCGCCCGAGAGCAGCGCCGCCATCACCGGCTTGGCATCGCCCGGGTTGGCCAGCCGGTAGCCCAGGGGCGGCTCGTCCAGCGCCACGCCAAGGGCCACGTCGCCCGCGGTGGTGACGGCGGCCCTGGCCTCCAGCACCTCGGCGATCTCGCGCGCAAGCCGGTTGGCGCCGCGATGGCCGCCGAGGAGCGGGACGACCACCGCGCCATCGTCGGAGACCGCGAGCACCGGCGGTTCGGTGGTCTTGTCGGCGAGCATCGGAGCGACGGCGCGCACCAGTATACCCGCGGCGCAGACGCCGATCACCGGGGTGCCGGCAGCGAACAGATCACGCATATGGGTGAGCGCGTTGGGAAACCAGGCGTCGGCCCGGTCCACCCGGCCCTCGCGGCCATGCAGCGCCGCGCCGAGGGCGTCGGCGATGCGGCGGGCCACCGGTTCGCCCGCACGGTTGAGGGCGATGACGACGGGCGCGGTCACGTCGGAGTTTTGAGCCACGGATCGGCACCTTTCGTCACGAGGATCATCGAGAAATAGGGGGCGGGGTCGGGCGCCTCGGCGAGCGGCAGGATGCGCTGCTCCGGCAGCGTCGCGCGCTCGATATAGCGGGCGTTCTCGGTGAGGCCGAGGTCCTCCAGTAGCGCCCGGATCCGGCCGAGATGCCGGCCGAGCTTCATCACCGCGAAACTGTCCGCGGCAACCATACGCTTCCGAAGGGTATCGCTGTCGAGCGGCGCGGGCAAGGTCGCGAGGACCTCGTTGCGGGCGACCAGCGGCAGGCCGAGGGCGGAGGCGGCGGCGGCGATGGAGGTGATGCCGGGCACGACCTCGACCGCGTAGGCCGCGGACAGCCGGGCGTGCAGATACATGAACGAGCCGTAGAAGAGAAGAACGGATCGCCCTCGCACAGCACCGCCACGTCCAGCCCCGCATCGAGCGCGGTCGCGATCTCTTCGGCGCCTGCGTCGTACCCCGCCTGGGCCGGGCCGCGGTCGGTGGTGATCGGGATCTCGATCACGATCTCGCGGGCCGCGGGGTTCATATGCGGCGCGGCGATGGACCGCGCGAAGCTCTCGGTGCCGGGCAGCGCCGGGTAGGCGATCACCGGCGCTGCGCCGAGCGCCTTCGCCGCCTTGAGGGTCACAAGCTCCGGGTCGCCGGGGCCAAGCCCGACGCCGATCATCCTGCCCGGTGCGGTCATCGTTTCACCAGGCTCCACTGGGTGACCGGCATCAGCGGCCGCCAGCCGGTGCGCTGCCCGACCGGCTCGGCGCGGCTGATCGCGAGCTGCACGAGGTCGCCGCCGTGGCGTTTTTGCAGCTCGATCAGCACCGCCTGGCTTTCGAGCGTGACGGCGTTGACCACGAGACGGCCGAGCGGCTTCAGCGCCGCCCATGCGGCAGCGTATGTTTCAGGCGACAGCCCGCCGCCAATGAAGACCGCGTCGGGCGCCTCCAGCCCGTCGAGCGCCTCCGGCACCATGCCGTCGACCAGTTCCAGCCGCGGCACGCCGAGCGCCAGCGCATTGGCGGCGGCGAGTGCACGGCGGTCGGCGCGGGGTTCGATCCCGATGGCGCGGGCATAGCGCGCGGCCCGCATCCATTCGATCGCGACCGAGCCGCAGCCGGTGCCGATGTCCCAGAGCAGCGCGCCGCGCATCGGCATCAGCTTGGCCACGGTCACCGCGCGCACCTCGCGCTTGGTCATGGTGCCGTCATGCTGGAACAGATCGTCGGCGAGGCCCGGCACGCGCGGGAGCAGCGCGGCATTGGGCGCGGCGATACAGTCGACCGCGAGCGTGTTGAACGGCGGCACCGCGTGGTCCCAGCTCTCGGCAATGCCATCGAACCGGGCTTCCGCCTCGCCCCCCATATTGGCAAGCACGGTCATCCGGCTCGCGCCAAAGCCGCGGTCGGCGAGGAAGCGGGCGATCCTGGCGGGCGTCTCTTCGCCGGTCGTGAGGATCAGGAGCCGCGCATCGGGCTGGATGAACGCGATCATCTGCTCGACGGGCCGCCCGTGGACGGTGAGGGTTTCGACATCCGCCATCGACCAGCCCATCCGCGCGGCGGCGAGCTGAAAGGCGGAGAGCTGCGGGTGATAGGTGATCTCGCCCGGCGCGATCTCGCGGCCGATCCGCGCGCCCACCGAAAACCAGAGGGGATCGCCGGTGGCCAGTACGACAACACGCTTGCCGCGCAGCTCCTTGAGCGTGCCCAGAAGCGCGTCGAAGGGCGAGGGCCATTCGATCCGCTTTGCGTCCAGACCATCCGTCAGCGTATGATGCCGGCTGCCGCCGAGGATCACCTCGGCTGCTTCGACAACGGCGCGGGTGGCGGGGGCAAGACCGGCGAGCCCGTCTTCACCGATGCCGACGATGTGCAGCCAGGGGGCTTTGGGTGTGGTCATGAGGCGATCTCCGGAAGGCCGGCAGCAAGCGCGTTGACGGCGGCCGAGGCCATGGCCGAGCCGCCGCGTCGGCCGCGCAGCGCGATGAAGTCTGTTCCGCGCGGGTCGCGGGCCAGCTCCGCCTTGGATTCCGCCGCGCCGACAAAGCCGACGGGGAAACCGAGGATCAGCGCCGGTTTCGGCGCGCCCGCGTCGAGAAGCTCGAGCAGGTGGAAGAGGGCCGTGGGCGCGTTGCCGATGGCGACGACGGCGCCCGCGAGATGCTCCGCCCAGAGTTCGACGGCGGCGGCGGAACGGGTGTTGGCGATGGTCCGGGCGCGGTCCGGCACCGTGGTGTCGTTGAGCGTGACGATGACGCGGTTATCGGCGGGCAGGTAGTGCCGGATGACCCCGGCGCCGACCATCTCGCAATCGGCAAGCACCGGCGCGCCCCCGGCCAGCGCCCGCGCCCCGGCCTCGAAGGCGCCGGGGGAAAAGGCCAGCCTGTCGGCCACCTCGACCATGCCGCAGGCGTGGATCACCCGGGTCGCGAGCGCCGCCATGCCCGGCGCGAACCGGTCGAGCCGGGCTTCGCGGCGCACGGTCTCGAAGCTCTGCGCATAGATCGCCGCCGGATCGCGCTCATAGCGCAGCGGGCGGGGGGGCGTGGTGTCGCTCATCGCCGGCGCGCCGATTCCGGACCGTGCGGATGTCTGGCGTGCGGATAGTCGGGGTGATGGTGATGGCCGTGGTGGTGGTCGTGGTGGTGGTGGTGGACATGCCCGTGATCATGCCCGTGATCATGCCCGTGTTCGTGCGCGTGATCGTGTCCGTGGTGATGATGCAGGTGCAGCCGGCATTCGCCGGTGCAGAATGTGTCGCAGAGCGCGCAATCGGCGACGTTGGACCCGGGCGCAGAGGCGCCCTGGCCTTCGACATGGTGATGGTGGCTTTCCTGGACCAGCCCGACCTCGGCCTCGAAACCCAGCACTTCGACCCGGTATTTGCACATCACGCAGACCGGCGGCGGCACGTCACCGAAGGCCGGATGACCGGCACGGTCCCCGGCCGGGATCTCGACCGCCACGCCGTCGCGGGTAAGGATCTGGGCGCGGTAGGGGCAGGTGCCGCAATTGGGGGGCGGCACCGCGCCGAGCTGTTCGGTCGCCCGTTCGGCAAAGGTTTCGAGCACCTTGGGGTGGTCGCCGAGATAGCCGGCCTTGACGAACCCGATCCCGGGGTGATCGGCGGCGACCTTGTCGGTAAACCCGTAGATCCGGTCGATGAGGATGCCGGAGAACAGGAAATAGGGGAACACGACGATGCGCCTGTAGCCGAGTTTCGCTGCATGGCGCAGCACCGGTTCGACCAGCGGAAAGGTGACGCCGGAATAGCCCACTTCGAGCCAGCCGAAGCCCAGGCCCTCCTGCAGCAGCCGCGCCACCTTGGCGACATTGCCGTTGGCGTCCGGGTCCGAGGCACCGCGGCCGATCACCACGAGGCAGGTCTCTTCCAACGGCACCGCGCCCCCGGCGGCGTCCGCCGCGGCAATCGCGTCGCGCACCCGGTCGCCGGCGGCGGCGATCATCTTCGGGTCGACGCCCAGGTCGCGCCCGTAAGAGACCTCGATCCCGTGTTCGGCCGCATAGGCGTTGAGCACGGTGGGGATGTCGTTCTTGGTGTGCATCGCGGCGAACAGCATGCCCGGCACGGCGAGGATACGGTCGACGCCGCGGGCGCGCAGGTTATCGAGCCCCGCCCGGATCACCGGGTTGGCAAATTCGAGATAGCCATAGTCGCAGTCCCACTCCGCGGGCAGGTAGGCGGGCAGCTTTTCGGCCAGGGTGGCAAATTCGCTCACCGCCACCGCGCTGCGGGAGCCGTGCCCGCAGATCATCACTCCGATCTTGCGCACCCGTCAGGCTTCCTGCGGCTCTTCGTCGGCGATGGCCTCTTCGGCCTCGTCGTCTTCGGCCTCGTCCTTGCGGCCCTTCAACACACCCCAGAGCGCGACCCCGAGGGCGATCCCGATCGCCACACCGGCGACCACGTGGTCATGGCCCGCGACCTCGGCGAGATGGCCGGGATGCGCGAGGGCAAGCCCCGGCACGAGCGCGAAAATCACGGGGAGAAGGGCTTTCATGGCACATCCTTTCCTGGCAGCCGCCGGGCGCGGAGAGGCTATGCCTTGGCGACGACTGCGCGGTGCGATCCCCTGACTGGGTCGATCTCGCCGCACGACACCTCTCCGGCCCGCTTGCGGGGCATCGTCTTGCCCCCGTATAGGCGAGGCGGGTCCGTTGTACAATGATCGAGCGCAAAGGCGGGCGGCGGCGTGGCCCGTGTACAAATTGTGCGCCATTGCACGAAGCTTGCGCGGTGGGTCTTGTTTTGTGCGCGGCCGCCGTGCCCTATATCGAGCGCAACAGGAGGACTGCGCCATGGGACAACTCATCGACGGACGCTGGGACGACAGCTGGTACGACACCAAGAAATCCGGTGGGCGTTTCGTGCGCTCGCGCCAGGAATTTCGCAACTGGGTGACCCCGGACGGCAGTGCCGGGCCTTCGGGCGAGGGGGGATTCGCCGCCGAGAGCGGGCGCTATCACCTCTACGTCTCCTATGCCTGCCCCTGGGCGCACCGCACGCTGGTGTTTCGCGCCCTAAAGGGGCTGGAGGCGCATATCGACGTCTCGGTCGTCCACCCCGACATGCTGTCGGACGGCTGGACCTTTGACGAGGGTTTCGACGGGGCGACCGGCGACAGGCTGTTCGGCGCGGATTACCTGCGTGACATCTACCTGCGCGCCGTGCCCGACATGACCGGGCGGGTCACCGTGCCGATCCTGTGGGACAAGCAGCAGGGCAAGATCGTCTCGAACGAAAGCTCCGAGATCATCCGCATGCTCAACTCCGCCTTCGACGGGCTGACCGGGAACGAGGCGGACTTCTGGCCCGAAGCGCTGCGCGGCGAGATCGAAGCGGTGAACGAACGGGTCTACGAGACGGTCAACAACGGCGTCTACCGCGCCGGATTCGCGACCACGCAGGAGGCCTATGACGAGGCGGTGACGGCCCTGTTCGAGAGCCTCGACTGGCTCGAAGAGCGGCTGTCGCGTCAGCGCTACCTGGTCGGCGACCAAGTGACCGAGGCCGACTGGCGGCTGTTCACCACGCTGGTGCGGTTCGACCCCGTGTACCACGGCCATTTCAAGTGCAACCGGCGGCGGCTGATCGATTACCCCAACCTCTGGGCCTATGCGCGCGAGCTCTACCAATGGCCGGGCGTGGCCGGGACGGTCTGGCCGTCGCACTACATCCGCCACTACCATTACAGCCACGACACGATCAATCCGCACCGGATCGTGCCCATCGGGCCGGTGATCGACTGGGACGAGCCGCACGGGCGGGGGTAATCCGGCCTGGTTCGGGCAGAGGCGGCGCGATATTGGAAACGCCGGGTGGAGGGCCTATCTCTGGTCCATGCAGTTCGTCTTGCTCCTCATCGTCGGCGCTGCCGCCGGGTTCATCGCCACCCGTGCGATGAAGCTCGACACCGGCGTGCTCACCACGATCGCGATCGGTGTGCTCGGCGCGGTGATCGGCAGCGTGGTGCTGCGGTTCCTGATCGGGCTCGTGGGCGCGGGAGCCGGGTTTGTCGGCGCTGTGCTCGGCGCGGCCTTGCTGATCTGGCTGTGGCAGACTTTCGTAAAATGACCGGCTGACCGAACCCTCGGCACGCCGCGATCCGGTGCGCAGGGAAGCGGCCCCGGCGCGATCCGGACGCATCCACGGGCCATGGGTGTGGTCGGATTCTGCGGTGCCAAGGTATCCAGAAATCCGGATTTCTGGATTTGGCGGACGGGCGTTTTCTTTCGCAAATTCAGTATCCTGAGTTGGATCCGCCAGCGGCGCGAAATCGCTCGTTCACGAAATATTAACCACAGGTTCTGCATCGCCGTCGCGGTCGCCGCCTGCTTCGCGGCGTGCGCGCCCGATCGAGGATTCCCGCTTTGTCGATCGCGAGACTCGCCGCATCATGTCCGCACGGATCGGAAAACCGTTTTCGGGAGGACATCATGACCATCATCGTTTCGATCATCATCGGCTTCGCCATCGGGTGTTTCATCAATTACGCGATCACCTTCAGGACCGGCCAGGCCCGCAACATCGGGATCTGTATCGGCGGCGCGCTCCTTGGCGGTGCGCTGATTCCTGCGCTCCTGTCGATGTCGTCCTTCTGGGCCGCGCTGGTGGGCTCGGTGATCGGCGTCGCAATCGTCATGGGGCTCTGGCTCAAGCTCTCTCCGACAAAAGCCTGAGACCGGCCTGGCACCGCGGCGCGAGGGGCCGCGAAGCGGCATGAGATCGATTCCCGGGGCGCGCGTCCAGCGCCTGCCGCTGCTGCGCCCGCGGCGTGCCTTGTCCCAGGCTCCGGCCCCGGTCGGAAACTGCCCGCGCTCAGGCCTTCGCCGGTTTGTAGGGCGCCATGCCCGCCCGCGCGAGTTCGTCGGCGCGCTCGTTTTCTTCGTGGCCTGCGTGCCCCTTGATCCATTTCCAGGTCACGTCGTGGCGGGCGCGGGCCTCGTCGAGTCGCTGCCAAAGCTCGGCGTTCTTCACCGGCTTCTTCGCCGCCGTCTTCCAGCCGTTCTTTTTCCAGCCGTGGATCCAGCCGGTCACCCCGTTCTTCACATAGGCCGAATCGGTCACGATGGTGATCGCCGCGGGGCGTTCGAGCACCTCCAGCGCCTGGATCGCCGCCATCAGCTCCATCCGGTTGTTGGTGGTCTCGGCCTCGCCGCCGCTCAGCGCGCGTTCCTTGACCACCACGCCGTCCTGCCGGGCCTCGAGCAGCACGCCCCAGCCGCCGGGGCCGGGGTTGCTCTTGCAGGCACCGTCGGTGTAGATCTCGATGTGGTTAATGCTTT